>NZ_JBFAJO010000070.1:0-44303 GCF_040655255.1 Kitasatospora sp. NPDC050463 | reverse complement strand
CCCGCGAGATCTACCAGGTCCTGACCACGTCCAGCACCACACGCATCACCGCTGAGCAGCTCACCACCGCTGCTTGACATCCATAAGAGCATCCGTCTCCCACCGGCCCCTGCCGACCCACCTCCCCACCCCGTCACCCGCGAAGGGCCCCACCGATGCCGGACCAGCTCCCGCGCCCCCTCCTGCGGATCGGGGACGAACGGCGGGACGTCAACGCCGCCGCCGTGCTGCGGACCGTGCTCGACCACGGGCCGATCGCGCGCAGCCGGGTCGCCGCGCTCACCGGCCTCAGCGCCTCCGCGGTGTCCCGGCAGGTGGTGGACCTCCTCCGGCTCGGACTGCTCGGCGAGCGGCCGGAGTCGACCGGTGGCGGGGTGGGGTCGGTGGGCCGGCCGCAGCAGCCGGTCGACATCGACACCGGCCGGCTCGCCGTCGCCGGGCTGCACATCGGGGTGCCGTACACCACCTTCGCGCTCCTGGACCTGCGCGGGAACGTGTTGTACCGGCAGGAGTCGAGCAACCGGGGCCGGACCGGGTACGCGGTGCTCAAGCCCCTGCTGGAACGGCTGCCCCGGCTGCTGGCCACCGTGCCCGGCGGCCGCAGGGTGATCGCCCTCGGCGCGGTCACCGGCGGCACGGTGGACCCGGAGCGGGGCATGACGGTGCGTCACGATCCTCTGGACTGGAAGGACATGCCGCTCGGCGAACTGCTGGCGCGGGCCAGCGGGCTGCCCGTCCAGGTGGACAACCATGCCCGGGCGCTCACCCAGGCGGAGATCCTGTTCGGCCACCCGGCGGCGCGCCGCAGCATGGTCCAACTCTTCGTCGGCCATGTGGTCGACGCGGCGCTGGCGGTGGCCGGCGTGGTCCACCTCGGGCCGGCCTCGGCCACCGGGGACGTCGCCCACCTACCGGTCCCCGACAGTGACGCGCGCTGCCACTGCGGCCGGCAGGGCTGCCTGGCGGCCGCCGCCTCGGACACCACGCTGTTCGAGGCGGCGGCCGCGGCCGGGGTCACCGAACGGCCGGACCGGGCCGAGCTGGTGGCCGCGGTGCGGGCCGGTGACCCGCGCGCCGACCGGCTGGTCCGCCGGCGCTCCGAGGTGATCGGCCGCGCGCTGGCACTGCTGGCGGACGTGGTCAACCCCGACCTGGTGGTGCTGACCGAGACCTTCACCGCGCTCGACCCGGCCCATCTCGACGTGGTGCGCGCCGAGTTCACCCGCCGCTCGCACCTGCGACGGGACGCGGACCTGGTGATCGCCCAGCAGCGCGGCCCGGACGCGCTGGCCGTGGCCGCCGGGGCCGCGGTGCTGGGCGTGCTGTACGCCCGGCCGCTGCAGGCGACGGCGGCGACCGCCCGGACGCCGCCGAGCGGGCGGGGCCTGCTGCGGTAGCCGCCCACCGCCGACCGGCCGCTCCCGTCGACCCCCTCCCCCCATCGCCCGCCCTCCCGTGCCCTCCCGAAGGACCCGCCATGACCGCGTTCACCTCCACCTCCCCCTCCGGCCTCTCCCGGCGCGCCCTGCTACGCGGGAGCCTCGCGGGGGCCGGCCTGCTGACGCTGGCGGCCTGCCGCTCGGCCGCGGACACCGCCTCCTCCGCCGCGAGCGGCTCGGCGACCCCGCGACGCGGCGGCGTCCTCACCGTGGGCACCGGGATCGACTTCACCCCGAGCCTGCTCTTCGCCCAGAGCGCCAACACCCTCGTCCAGCGCCTGGTCTTCAACACCCTGACCCGCTACGACGACCAGCTCCGGCCGCAGCCCGAACTGGCCACCTCCTGGCAGCTCGGCGCGGACGGCACCAGCGTCACCCTCGAACTGCGCGAGGACGTGCTCTTCCACAGCGGTCGCCGGTTCACCGCCGACGATGTGGTGTTCGCCGTCAAGAACCTGCAGAACCCGGCCCGTTCGGCTCAGCTGCGCTCCACCGCCGCCGCCGTCACCGAGTTCCGCAAGAACGGCGACTTCGAGCTGACCCTCGTCCTCGCCCACCCGGTCAGCAACCTCTTCGACCTCTTCGAGTTCATGATCATCCCGGACTCGGCCAGCGTCGAGGACGCCGTCGCCGGCACCAGGCTGATCGGCACCGGCCCCTTCACCTTCACCCAGCGCAAGCCCGGCAGCTCGATCACCTTCGCCCGCAACGACAGGTACTGGAATCCGGGCCGCCCCTACCTGGACGGGGTCGAGATCCGGATCGTCCCCCAGGCGGAGTCGCTGCTCTCCTCGCTCAGGACCGGCCAGACCCACCTCTCCTACGCCATCCGCGGCAAGGACGTGGCCACCCTCAAGGGCGACCCGCAGTTCCGGGTCAAGCAGTACGACACCGGCTCCGGCGCCTACTACATCGGCGCCGACCTCACCGCCGAGCACGTGAGCGACAAGCGGGTCCGGCAGGCCATCGCCTGGGCGGTGGACCGCGACCGACTGGTGCAGCAGGCCCTCGGCGGCTACGGCACCGTCTCGGCCGCGCCGTGGCCCAGGTCCTCGCCCGCGTACAGCGAGGCCAACGCCACCCGCTACAGCCACAACCCGGACAAGGCGAGGGAGTTGCTCAAGGAGGCCGGCGTCGGAACGATCACCCTGCCGTTCGCGCACTCCAACGACCCGGGCAACACCGCGATCGCCCAGATCCTGCAGTACGACCTGCGGCAGGTCGGCATCGAGACGGTGCTCCAGCCCACCGACTCCCCCACCATGCAGAAGCAGCTCATCGCGCAGTCCATGCCGGCCCTGTGGACGCTCAGCCACGGCTTCGCCCAGCTCCAGCCCGCCACCCTCACGGTCAGCGCCTACCCGTTCAACGAGGCCAGGAACAGCTCGCACTTCAGCTCGCCCGCCTACACCGAGCTCGTCCAGCAGGCGTGGCACCGCCCGGACAGCGACAGCCCCGAGGCCAAGGCGCTCCACCAGCGGATCACCGACGTGCTGCTGGACGAGGAGTTCGTGATCGACCTCGCCATCGGCGGCCTGGTGGAGGTGGCCGGCCGGCAGGCCCGGGGCACCGACCTCAACAAGTTCGGCTACCTCAACCTCGACGACGCCTACCTGACGGCCTGACCGATGCGCTCCTTCCTGCTCAAGCGGCTCCCTTCCGGCCTGCTCGTCCTCGTCCTCGCCTCCTTCCTGGTCTTCCTCATCCTCCGGCTGATCCCCGGCGACCCGGCCACCTCGCTGGCCGGCCCCGACGCCGGGCCGGAGGCCGTCGCCGCGATCCGCGGCCGGCTCGGCCTCGACCAGCCGCTGCTCACCCAGTACGTGGGCTGGATCGGCGACCTGCTCACCGGAAACCTCGGGCCCAGCTACGCGATCGGCGGCCGGATCTCCGACCTGATCGGCAACGGGATCGGCGCCACCGCCCAACTCACCCTCGGTGCCCTGCTGCTGGTGATCCTGATCGCGCTGCCGCTCGGCGTGCTCGGCGCCACCACCCGCCGCCGGCCGGTCGCCGCGGCCGTGCGCGCCTTCACCACCGCCGTCCTGGCGGTGCCGCCGTTCGTCACCGGCGTGCTCCTGGTGCTGCTCTTCGCGGTCACCCTCCGACTGCTGCCGGCCGGCGGCCACGAGTCCCTGCTCGACCAGCCCGACCTCGCCGTGCAGTACCTGCTGATGCCGGCCCTCTGCCTGGCCCTGCCGAGCGCCGCCGTCCTCGCCCGCTACCTCAAGGACGGCCTGGAACGCGCCCTCGCCGAGGACTACGTCCGGACCGCCACCGCCCTCGGCGTCTCCCGCCGGCGGATCGTCTGGCAGCACGCACTGCCCAACGCGCTGCCGTCCACGATCACCGTGCTCGGCCTGCAGATCGGCCATCTCATCGCCGGGGCCGTGCTGGTGGAGCGGATCTTCGCCTGGCCGGGCCTCGGCCAGCTGATCGAACAGGGGGTGATCCGCCGCGACTACCCGGTCGTGCAGGACCTCCTGCTGCTGATCGTCGCCGTCCATGTCGCCGTCCAGCTGCTCACCGACCTGGTGTACGCGTGGCTGGACCCCCGGATCCGGTGGGAGTGACCGATGACCGCCCTGACCACCCCGAGCGCCGAGGCGCCGAGGCGCACCGCCCGCGCCCACCGCAACCGCTACCTGGCCGGTCTGCTCACCGGGCGCGGCCTGACCGGCCTGACCCTGGTCGGCCTGCTCGCGCTGGCCGGCCTGTTCGCACCGCTGCTCACCGACCTCGACCCCGACGCGCAGAGCGCCCTGGCGCTCGCGGGCCCCAGCGCCGACCACCCCTTCGGCACCGACGACCTGGGCCGCGACCTCTTCAGCCGGGTGCTGCACGGCATCGGCACCGATCTCGCGATCACCTTCAGCGCCGTCCCGGTGGGCGCCCTGCTCGGCTGCTCCTTCGCCCTGCTCGCGGCCTCCTCCCGGTGGGCGGACGTCACCGTCCAGCGCGCCTTCGACCTGCTGCTCGCCTTCCCCGGGATCATCCTGGCGCTCGCCGTGACCGCCGTGCTGGGACCCGGCCGCTGGCCGGTGCTGATCGTCATCGCACTCGCCGAAATACCCGGATTCGGGCGGCAGTTGCGAGCCGGCATCCTGGTCCAGCGGGAGCGCGAGTACGCCCTGGCCGCCCGGGTCGGCGGGGCGTCCCGGCTCCGGGTGCTGCTGCGCCACGTCGTCCCCAACGCCGCCGACCCGCTGATCGTGCAGACCGCCGTCGCCCTCTCCATCGGCGTCTTCATCGAGGGCGCGATGAGCTTCCTGGGGCTGGGTGTCCGCCCGCCGGAGCCCACCCTCGGCTCCATCCTCAGCCAGTCCGTCGCCTACCTCTCCACCCACCCCACCTTCGCGGCCGCCCCGCTCGCCGCGACCACCGCGCTGGTGCTCGGCTTCACACTGATCGCCGAGGCTCTGAACAGGGGGATCCGCCGTTGAGCCGCCCAGTCCTTCAGGTACGCGATCTCACCGTCGAGTTCGGCGCCACCAGGGCCGTCGACGGAGTCGGCTTCGAGCTGTCCGCCGGCGACACGCTCGGCCTGGTCGGTGAATCCGGCTCCGGGAAGTCGACCACCGCGCTGGCGCTTTCGCGCATGCTGCCGGCCGGCGGCCGGATCACCGCCGGTTCGGTCAAGCTGGACGGACAGGACCTCGCCGCGCTGCCCGAGGCCGCGCTGCGCGGCCTGCGCGGGCGGCGGATCGCGATGATCTTCCAGGACCCGATGTCTTCGCTCAACCCGGTGCTCACCGTGGGCAAGCAGCTCGACGAGGCCCTGCGGGCCCACGGCGCGGCCAACCGGGCCGAACGTGCCGCCCGGGCCACCGTGTTGCTCGACCTGGTCGGCATCCCCGGCGCCGCCGACCGGCTGGGCGACCACCCGCACCAGTTCTCCGGCGGCCAGCGCCAGCGCATCATGATCGCGCTCGCCCTGGCCAACGAGGCCGAGGTACTGGTCGCCGACGAGCCGACCACCGCGCTCGACCCCACCGTCCAGCAGCAGATCCTCCGCCTGCTCTCCCGGATCAACCGGGAGACCGGCACCGCCCTGGTGGTGATCAGCCACGACCTCGGCGTGATCGCGCAGACCTGCCGGCGGATCCTGGTGCTCCGCGACGGCCGGGTGGTCGAACGGGGCGACACCGGCGAAGTGCTCGCCGCACCCCGACACCCGTACACCAAGCAGCTGCTGGCCGCCGTCCCACGCCTGGAGGCGCCCTCCGAGGCCGCCGCCAACAGCCTCCCGGGCCCCGAACCGCTGCTGACCGTCCGTGGACTGCGCAAGACGTACGGCCCCCGCCGACGGCCGGTCACCGCGCTGGACAGCGTCGACCTGGAACTGCATCCCGGCGAGACGCTCGGACTGGTCGGCGAGTCCGGCTCGGGGAAGTCCACGCTGGCACGCGCACTCGTCCAGGTGCACGCGCCGTCGGCGGGCACCATCCGGTTCCGGGGCGAGGAGCTCGGGCGCGGCGGCGGCCGGGCCGCCCGCCGGGAGCTGCAGATGGTCTTCCAGGACCCTTACTCCTCGCTCAACCCGCGGATGACGGCGGGCCGAATCATCGAGGAGCCGCTGATCGCGCACGGTCTCGGCAGCGCGGCCGAGCGCGCGGCACGGGTCGCCGAACTGCTCCGACAGGTCGGCCTGGAGCCGGAGTCGGCGGACCGCCACCCGCGCGCCTTCTCCGGCGGCCAGCGCCAACGGATCGGCATCGCCCGCGCGTTGGCGCCCCGGCCGAGCGTGCTGATCTGCGACGAGCCGGTCTCCGCCCTGGACGTGTCGGTCCAGGCCCAGGTGATCGAGCTGCTCGCCCGGCTCCAGCGCGAACTCGGCCTCGCCGTCCTGTTCATCGCCCACGACCTCGCCGTCGTCCGCCAGGTCAGCCACCGGATCGCCGTGATGCACCGCGGCCGGATCGTCGAGACCGGCCCGGCCGACCGGGTGGTCACCGCGCCGGAGCACCCGTACACCGCCGAACTCCTCGCCGCCGTACCGCGCCTGGACGCCGTCGGCCCCACCCTCAGGAGCACCGTATGAGCACCACCCCTGACTCCGCCCCCGAGTCCGCGCACGAGCCCGGCCACAAGTCCGTCGCCGAGCCCGCCCCCGGGTCCGCGCACGAGCCCGGGCGCCGTGACCCGTACGCCGGATTCGCCGGCACCGTCGGCCGTACCTTCGGCGCGTCCAGCCCCGCCTGGCCGCAGCCGGTCCGCGCGCGCGAGGGGGCGCCCAACATCGTCGTCGTACTGATCGACGACATGGGCTACAGCGACATCGGGCCGTTCGGCGCCGAGATCCCCACCCCCACCCTGGACCGCCTCGCGGCCGACGGCGTCAAGCTGGCCAACTACCACACCATGCCGCTCTGCTCGCCCGCCCGCGCGGCGCTGCTCACCGGCCTCAACCCGCACCGGGTCGGCTACTCCTTCGTCGCCAACGCCGACCCCGGCTTCCCCGGCTACGGCATGGAGGTGGCCGCGGACATCCCGACCCTGGCCGAGACGCTGCACGACAACGGCTACGCCACCTACGCCGTCGGCAAGTGGCACCTGACCCGCGACTCCGCCTCCAACGCCGCCGATGACCGCGCCAACTGGCCCTTGCAGAAGGGCTTCGACCAGTACTACGGCGTCCTCGAAGGCCTGACCAGCCTGTTCCACCCGCACCAACTCGTCCGCGACAACAGCCCGTTGGACATCGACGAGTTCCCCGACGACTACTACTACACGGACGACATCACCGACCGGGCCATCGCCATGGTGAAGTCGCTGCGCGCGCACGACGCCGACAAGCCGTTCTTCCTCTACCTCGCGCACAACGCGGTGCACGGCCCGCTCCAGGCCAAGCCCGCCGACCTCGCCCGGCACCGGGGCCGCTACGACGGCGGCTGGGACGAGCTGCGCGCCGCCCGCTTCGCCCGCCAGCTCGCCGCCGGCCACTTCCCCGCCGGTACCGAGCTGCCCGACCGCAGCACCGAGGCCGGCCACGACGTCGGCCCGTGGTCCGAACTCACCGACGTCCAGAAGGCGCTGTACGCCCGCTACATGGAGGTCTACGCGGCGATGGTCGACAACGTCGACCAGAACCTCGGCCGGCTCACCGACACCCTCGCCGCGCTCGGCGAACTCGACAACACCATCATCGTGTTCACCTCCGACAACGGCGGCACCGGCGAGGGCGGCGCCGAGGGTACCCGCAGCTACTTCAGCCGCTTCGTCCACCACCCGAACCTGCCGGCCGACTGGAACCCCGACGTCGAGCGGGAGATCGAACTGATCGGCGGCCCGCAGAGCCTGGTGCACTATCCGCGCGGCTGGGGCATGGCCTCCAACACGCCCTTCCGCCTCTACAAGGGCCAGACCTACGCGGGCGGCGTGCGGGTGCCGTTCGTCCTCTCCTGGCCGGCCGGCCTGCCGCGCGCCGAGAGCGACCCCGGAGTCCGGCCGCAGTACCAGTACGTCACCGACATCCTGCCCACACTGCTCGAACTCGCCGGCGTGGAGCGGCCGTCGGAGCGCGCCGGGCAGCCGGTGCAGTCCCTCGACGGGATCAGCTTCGCGCCGGTCCTGCGCGATCCGGCGGCCGAGTCCACCCACCCCGAGCAGTACTGCGAGATGACCGGCAACCGCAGCTACTACCGGGACGGCTGGAAGCTGGTCACCCTGCACCGCTTCGGCGCGCCCTACGACGACGGCGAGTGGGCGCTCTACGACCTGCGCACCGACCCGACCGAGATCCACGACGTGGCCGCCGAACACCCGGACCTCGTCAAGGAGTTGTCCGCCGCCTGGGAGGCCGCCGGCTGGCGCAACGGCGTCTTCCCGCTGACCGACGGCAGCGGCGCGCTCGCGCTGCGCGGCCCGGAGGCCGAGCGGCTGCGGCGGCCGGTCACCCTGCTCGCGGGCACCCCCGAGCTGGAGCGGTACCGCTCGTCCCGGCTGATCTCCTTCCGCTCCTTCCGCATCGAGGCCGAGCTGACCGCGCACGGCGCCGACGACCAGGGCGTGCTGGTGTCGCACGGCGACCAGGGCGGCGGCTACAGCCTGTACGTCGAGCACGGCCGACTGCGGTTCGCCTACAACCAGTACGGCGAGCTGATCGAGGCCGACGGCGGCCCGCTCGCGCCGGGCGCGCACCTGATCACCGTCGAGGCCACGGCGGTGGCGGACCTCCGGTGGGAGTTCCGCCTGCTGGTCGACGGCGCCGAGGGCGGACGGCTCGGGCCGGTCCACCAACTGATCGGCATGGCACCGTTCCAGGGCATCAGCGTCGGTGTGGACCGCAAGTCCCCGGTCTCCTGGCCGGTGTACGAGCGGCACCGCTCGTTCCGCTACACCGGCGGCCTGCGCGCGGTCACCTACCGGCCGGGCGACCCGGCGCCGTACGACCCCGAGACCGTCGCCCGGGCACTGCGCGACGCCGCGGCGGCCTTCGAGTAGCCACGGCGGCTCCCCGGGTGGCCGCGGTGGCTCTCGGGTGACCGTGGCGACCTCCGGCCACGGGCCGGGCCGGCCCTCCTCCGGGACCGGCCGGCCGGGTTAAGCTCACCGTCGTACGCATGCCACACATTCAGGGGGGACCTGTGATCGGCGAACTGCTTCCCGCATCGGTCGTGGTGGAGACGGCCTACGACGACCCGCCGCAGGCCCGGCTGGAGCCGGCCGAGGAGGCCGTCGTCGCCCGCGCCGTCGAGACCCGGCGACGGGAGTTCACCACCGTCCGGTACTGCGCCCGCCTCGCGCTCGGCCGGCTCGGCGTCCCGTACCGGCCGCTGGTGCCCGGCCTGCGCGGCGCACCGAGCTGGCCCGACGGGGTGGTCGGCAGCCTGACGCACTGCGCCGGCTTCCGGGGCGCTGCCGTCGCCCGCGCGGGCGAGGTCGTCTCGATCGGCATCGACGCCGAACCGGCCGAGGCCCTGCCGGAGGGCGTGCTCGACACCATCGCGCTCCCCGCCGAGCAGGAGCGCAACGGCAAGCTGCTCGCGGACCACCCGGGGCTTCCCTGGGACCGGCTGCTGTTCAGCGCCAAGGAGGCCGTCTACAAGGCCTGGTTCCCGCTCACCGGCATCTTCCTGGACTTCTCGGAGGCGGACATCACGCTGCGTCCGGACGGCACCTTCCACGCCGTCCTGCTGGTCCCGGGCCCGGTGGTGGGCGGGCACCGGCTCTCCGGGTTCGACGGGCGGTGGGTGGTGCGCGACGGCCTGCTGGCCACCGCGATCACCGTCCTGCCGGGCGCCCGCGGGTAGCACCCGGGTGGCGCACGGCGGCCCGGGCCGCCGGGGCGTGGGCCTGACGCCGGGGCGGCTCGATCGGGAAGGGCCGGATCGGCCGCCTGGGGTTCCGGCGGCCGGCCCGGCTCAGAGTTTGAACAGCTTGTCGTAGGGCTGCACGACTCGCACCTGGTGCGAGCCGAAGTCGACCAGGACCGCGCCCTGGCCGCCCGTCTCGATGCTGATGATGCGGCCCAGACCGTACTGGTCGTGGGTCACGCGGTCACCGGTGGCGAACTCCTTGAGCGGCGGTGGAACCTCGGATCGGAAGGGACTGGTGGGCAGGTGGCGTCTCGGCGCAGGTGATTTCGTCATCCCTGGAAGTATGCGCCCAGTTCGCGGTCCCGGGCCGCACCAGGTCACCGAATTCCAGGATCCGGGCGGGCTGCCCGGCCCCTCGACACCGGCCGGCGCCGGGGGCGGCGCGAGCACCGGGGCGCCCCGTTCCGGTGGCGTCCCGGCTCCGTGCCTGCTCCGTTCCAGCTCTGTTCCGGTGCCGTTCCCGTCCCCTCCCCGCCTCCGGGCGGCCCCGCCGGGACGGCCGCCGCCGCCGACCCCGGCCCCCGGAGCGCTTCCCGTTACGGGGTGGGCGAGTTCGGACGATCCCTTGACAAACCGGGCTCCGGCCGGTGCGGCGTCCGGGCGAGCCGCGCCCGGCGGCTCAGGCCAGGGCGTCGCAGAGGCGGACGAAGCGGCGGCCCGCCGCCAGCATGGTCGGCAGGGCCGCCGCGAAGCCGGGAGCCGTCCCGCCGCCCGGGTGGTTCATGTGGGCGATCACGATCGCGCCGGGCGGCGCGGCCGCCACCTCGCGCCGGACCTGCGCGGCGCCGAGGGTGGCGCCGCCGTCCCCGTTGACGGTGAAACCGGCCACGCGTTCGCCCAGCCCGGTGACGATCCGGGTGGCGACGTCGTCGTAGTGGGCGGTGCCGGAGCGGAAGAAGCGCGGCGGCCGGCCGAGCAGGGCGGCCAGCTTCGCCGCGTTGCCCGCGACCTCGTCGTACACCTCGCCCACGTCCCGGGTGCCCCTGATCCCGTACGCGGAGCGGCCGGCGACCGAGAGCGGGCGGTGCGCCGTCCCGTGGTTGGCGATCTCGAACAGCGGATCCGCGGCGAGGCTCTCGAACTCGGCGGGGTTGGCGTCGATCCAGCGGGCGTTGAGGAAGAGGGTCGCGGGGACGCCGTTCGCCCGGAGGAGGTCGATCAGGTCCGCGTCGTAGCCGGAGCCGCCCGGGCCCCCGCAAGCGTCGAAGGTGAGCGCCGTGGCCTGCTCCCCGTCCGGCAGCACGGTGATCACTCCGGGAACCTCCAGCCCCCAGTCCCCCGGTGCGGCGTCCCCGTACCTGGCGACCACCGCGGCCCGGCCGGCGGCGGGAGCGGGCAGCGGTTCGGGCGCGGCGGGCGGCTCCGCGACGGCCGGAGGCACCGAAGCGGGCGGTGCGGAGGGCGGTACGGAGGGTACGGACGCGGGCTCGGCAGCGGTGGGCTCGGCAGCGGCGGGCGCGGCCGCCGTGGTGCCGCCCTGCGGCCCGCGACCGGCCCCGGCGAGCGGCTGACACCCCGCCAGCGCGCCGCCCGCCGCCAGCACCAGGACCACCCGACGACTCAGTCCCATGCCCATCCCTCCACATTCGTCATAAAGTCAGACAAACCACCCGTCTGCTTCTATGAATACCGATCGGCCACCACCCGCAACTCCACGCCCCGGCCGCCCCGCCGCTCTCTGCGGCCACCAGCGAGCCCCCGGCCGCGGGCGGACCGGCAAGCCGGCCGGTCCGACGTCCTACTCCGGACAGCCCAGTCGTCCGGCTGCCCGGGCCGCCCGGGCCGCCCACCGAGGAGCCCCGATGCCCGAACCACACCCGGCCGCCGAGCACGGCGCCGACCGCATGCGCACCGTCCTCACCGGGCTCGCCCTCGGCGAGTCGCCCCGCTGGCACGACGGCCGGCTCTGGCTCTGCGACTGGGGCGCGCAGGAGCTGATCACGGTCGGGAGCGACGGCCGGGCCGACGTCGCCGCCGTCGTCCCCTCGTTCCCGTTCTGCATCGACTGGCTGCCCGAGCCGGACGGCCGCCTGCTGGTCGTCGCCGGCGGCGACCGGCGTCTGCTGCGCCGCGAGGCGGACGGCACCCTGGCCCCGTACGCGGACCTGCGGCCGCTCTCCGACCGGCCGTGGAACGAGGTGGCCGTGGACGGGCGCGGCAACGCCTACGTCAACGGGATCGGGTTCGACCTGATGAGTGGCGAAGCCCCCGCCCCGGGGCTGCTCGCCCTGGTCACCCCGGACGGCGCGGTCCGCCGGGTGGCCGACGACCTGGCCTTCCCCAACGGCATGGCCGTCACCCCCGACGGCTCGACGCTCATCGTCGCCGAGTCGTACGCGAGCCGGCTCACCGCCTTCACCATCGCGCCCGACGGCGGGCTGACCGACCGCCGGACCTGGGCCGAGGTGGCCGGCTCGGCACCGGACGGCATCTGCCTGGACGCGGAGGGCTCGGTCTGGTTCGCCGACGTCCCCGGCCGCTGCTGCGTCCGGGTCCGCGAGGGCGGCGAGGTGCTGCGGCGGATCGAGCTCGACCGCGGCTGCTTCTCCTGCGCCCTCGGCGGTCCGGACGGCCGGACCCTCTTCCTGACCGCCGCCCGGTGGCCGCCCCCGCAGGGCGTCCGCACCGGCCGGCTGCTGGCCGTCGAGGTCGACGTCCCGGGGCACCTTCACTGACCCGCCCCACCCCGGTGGGGCCCGGCTCACCGGCGGTTCACCGGCGGGGGTAGGGAGCCGGGCGTACCGGCCGGGTGTCCGCCCGCCGCCGGTGTCCGCCCGAGACCGGAGGCTCCGATGACCGACCGCGACACCGACCGTGACACCGAGCCCGACCGTGGCCCCGAGCCCGCCCGCCCCGGCGGGGCCGACCGGCCCGACGCACCGCGGGCCGGCGCACTGCGGGCCGACGAGACGCCGGCCGACCGGCTCGGGCTCGACCGGCGTGGCCTGATCCGAACCGGTCTGGCCACCGGCGCCGTCACCGCCCTCGGTCTGGCCGCCGCCGCGCCCACCGGGGCGGCCGCCGCGACACCCGACCGGACTACCACCCTCGCCGGCCATCTCCCCACCGGTGCCCCGGACTTCGTGCTCCTGCCGTTCGACGTCCCGGCCGGCGTCCGGGAGATCGCCGTCTCCTACGGCTACGACCGGCCGGCCGTCCCCGCCGGGACGCCCGGCAACTCCTGCGACATCGGCCTCTTCGACGAGCGCGGCACCGAACTCGGCGGCCCCGGCTTCCGAGGCTGGTCGGGCGGGTTCCGCACCGAGTTCACCGTCGCCCGCGACCGGGCGACGCCCGGCTACCTGCCGGGGCCGATCCGCCCCGGCAGGTGGCACATCGTGATCGGCCCCTACCAAGTAGCGCCGCAGGGGCTCGACTACCGCGTCGAGGTCACGCTCCGGTTCGGCGCGCCGGGGCCGGAGTTCACCCCGTCCTACCCGCCGGAGCGGGCCCGCGGGCGGGGGTGCGCCTGGTACCGGGGCGACTCCCATCTGCACACCGTGCACTCCGACGGACGCCGGCTCCCGGCCGAGGTGGCGGCGGACGCCCGGGCGGCCGGGCTGGACTTCATCGTCTCGACCGACCACAACACCAGCTCCGCGCACGGCGCCTGGGGGTCGCTCGCCGGCCCCGACCTGCTGATCGTGCTCGGCGAGGAGGTCACCACCCGCAACGGCCACTGGCTGGCGCTGGGCCTGGAGCCCGGGCAGTTCGTCGACTGGCGCTACCGCGCGCGCGACGATGCCTTCCCGCGCTTCGCCCGGCAGGTCCGCCGCCAGGGCGGCCTGGTGGTGCCCGCGCACCCGTACTGCCCGTACGTCGCCTGCCAGTGGAAGTTCGGCTACCAGGACGCCGACGCGGTGGAGGTCTGGAACGGGCCGTGGACGTACGACGACGAGTCGGCGGTCGACGCCTGGGACGCCCAGCTCGCCGTCGCGCTGCGCGAGGGGCGGCCCTGGCTGCCGGCCGTCGGCAACAGCGACGCGCACAGCGCCCCGCAGGTCGTCGGCTCGCCGCACACCGTCGTCCGGGCCGAGGACCTCACCCGGGCGGCGATCCTCGACGGCCTGCGGGCCGGCCACAGCTGGCTGGCCGAATCGGCCGCAATCGAGCTGGACCTCACCGCCACCGGGCAGGGCCGCCAGGCGGGCGTCGGCGAGCAGCTGACCGTCCCGGCGGACGCTCCGGTGGACGTCCGGCTCACGGTGTCCGGTGTGCCCGGCGGTACCGTCCGACTCCTGACCGACGAAGGCCAGCTGCACCAGGAGTCCCTGCCCGCCGACGGCACCGGCACGGTGATCTGGCGCACCACCGCCTCGCTCGCCGCGTACGTCCGGGCCGAGGTCCGCCACCCCCGGGCGGACGGGACGCCGGGCCGGGGCAATGCGATGGGGCCGGAACTCCCTTGGGGGCCGATGGCGGCACTGACCAACCCGATCGTGCTGCGGTCGCCGAAACGGCCCGAGGACCGGGAGGAGAACCGTTAGGAGAACCGGCGGGGGACCGGCCGGGGAGCGGTCCGAGGACCGACGGGGGGAGGACTCGGGGCACCGGCGTGGACTAGGTTGATCTCTGACAGCAGTCAGTCGTAGGGACGAGGCGGTCGGCTGTCCGTACCCTGGTCCGGCTGCCGGATCCTGGTCCGGCTGCCCGTACGTTTCCGGCCGGCCCGTGCCTTTCGGCCGCCGCCCCTCCCCCCGGCACCTCGTCCGTCCCCCGGCCCGCGAAGGGATCAGCAGCTGTGAACCGTACGACCGTAGGTGGGACGGAGCTCGGGGGCGGTCGGGGCGCCGGTGGCGTCGTCGTCCTCGCCGACCCGGCCGGGGCCGGGAGCGCCACGGTCGCGCCCCTGCTGGCGAAGGCGTTGCACCCCAGCGTGCACCTGCGGGCGGACGACTTCCGCAAGGCCATCCGGCAGGGGTTCGTCGCGGCGCACCTGCCGCAGGCTCGCCGGCAGAACGAGACGGCCCTGGCGGCCGCCACCCAGGCCGCGTTCGCCTTCGCCACCGGCGGCTACCAGGTGGTGCTGGAGGCCACGCTCGCTCCGCAGGCGCTGGACCTGCTGCGCCGCGAGAGCCGCACGACCGGGGCGCCCCTGCACTACGTGGTGCTGCGGCCGGCCGGCGGCCCCGAGGAGCCGGGCCCGCCGGACCGGCACGCGGTGGACACCGCGGCGCAGCCCGCGGAGACGGCCGGGGCCGTGCTCACCGGCCTGGCCCGGGGGGCCTTCCTGCTCGGCTGGTGAACCCGACGGACGCGGCCCTCGGCACCCCGGTGGACCGGGGTGCCGAGGGCCGCGCGCCGTGCCGGGGCCGGTCGTCGCGGCCTGGTCGGCGAGATCAGCCGGCGGCCGGCTCGGGGTCGCGACGGCGGGTGCCGATCAGGCCGAGCGCGCCGCCGAGGAAGAGCAGGGCCCCGGTGGTGGTCAGCAGGATGTCGGTGGCCCCCGCACCGGTGGAGGCGAGGGAACCACCGCCCGGCGCCGCGGGCGCGGGGGCTCCACCGGCGGCCTGGGTCGGCGACGGCGACTGCGCCGCGGCGTCGCCCGGACCGGCCGGCGTGGTGGTCGTACCGGCCGGGGTCGCGGGCGGCTTGGACGTCGTGGTCGTGTTGGTCGCGCCCGAGCCCCCCGGCGCGCTGGACGTCGCCGTCGTGGGCGCGGCCGTGGGCACCGGCGTCGGCGGGAGCGTGGCCGGCGGCGAGCTCGGCGGGACGCAGGCCGTCCGGGCGGGCGTCGGGGTACCGGTCGCGGGGCCGGGCAGCGAGGGCTTGGGCTCACCGGCCGACGGGGCCGCGTCTGCCGGCCGGGCGGTGGTCGGGGTCGGCAGCGGCCAGGTGGTCCGGCCGGGGCCGGCGGGCAGGGTGGTGACGACGGACGGACTCGGGCAGGGGGCGTCGCCGCCGGGCACCGAGTCCGCGTGGTAGCCGGCCACGATCCGGGTGAAGTCGTACGCGGTCTGCTGGACGCCGCTGCACGTCGCGGTGGTGAAGGTGCCACCCGCGCACGGGCGGTCGCGGTTGACCGCCCAGAAGCCGAACCGGGCCAGGTGGTGGGTGGCGGCGAAGTCGCGCACGGAGCGGAAGTCGGCCGGCGTGAGCTGCTCGCCCTGCTGGTCGGTGCGGCCGTTCATGGACGAGAGGCCGGAGTGGCGCCAGGCCTTGTCGTCGTCCCAGTCGTAGGCGGTGGCGACGGCCCGCTGGAGGCCGGTGACGGCGGTGACGGTCGCGGCCGCCATGGTGCCGTCATGACCGGTGAAGTCGAACGGCATCGCCGTCCAACCGTCCACCACCAGGCCGGTCTTGGCGGCCAGCGTGATCAGGTCGGCGCCGTCCGCGTCGGGGCCCGCCTGGTCGACCGGGAAGGTGACGTAGACGAGCAGACCGGGGTTCTTGGCCTTCAGCGTCTTCAGCGCGTCGACCACCCGCTTGCGCACCTCGGGGGTGCTCAGCTCGGTCGACTCGATGTCGATGTCCACCGCCTTGAGACCGTGGGCGTCGACCACCTTCTGGTAGGCGGCGGCCAGTTCGGCCGCGGTGGCGCAGCGCTCACCGAGCTTGGCGCCGTCCCAGCCGCCGAAGGAGGCGAGGACCTCGCCACCGGCGGCCCGGATCCGCTTGATCGCCTTCTCGTCGCCGCCCCCGGTGAGGGCGCGGTTGCCGTCCCACTTGGGGTCGCAGCCGCCGCCGGAGAGGACGAAGGAGAGGGCGAACTGCCGCAGCCCGGTGGCCTTCATGACCGCGACCGGGTCGGGGGCGTCGCCCCAGCCGAGGTACTCGGAGACGGCGTTGAGGCCGATCGGGTCCGCGGTGTCGGCGGTGACGGCGGCGGGCGCCTCGTACTGCGTGAGGATGAGCGCGGCGCCGGCGACGAGGGCGGTGGAGGCCGCCGCCATGCGTCGGCGGCGGGTGAGCCGGTGTTTGGGCATCGGGACTCTCCTGGGCTGGGAGCGGACGGGCGGACCGGCCCGGCGTCCGACACGCGGAGCGCCCCGGCGGCCGCCCTCCCACAAGGGCACCGCCGGGGCGCCAGGGGGCCCGGATCCCGCCGGGGCGCGGGAGCCGGGAGTTCCATGGCCGGAGTCGGACGCGAGACCTGGGCCGGTGGGCCCGGGACACACCGCGCGCCGTACGCCGGGCGCGGCTCTCAGCTGTAGCTACGGACGGGCCGCGCCTCCCGGTTCACGCACTCCGGGTCAGACTGATCGTCAGGATGACCGGACCGGACCGGAGTTGGCCACCGGCCAGGGGCGGTTGAACCGGCGCCCGCACGGGGGAACGAGCGCCGGTGGCGGTACCGCCACCCTGAAGAACGGACGCGGTCCGCGCCGCGGTTCAGCGGTACGAAGGATTTCCTGAGGTCAGCGCAGCGGCGGGAGGGTGCGGCCTGCGGCGGGCCGCGCCGCCCCCCGAACCCCTAGGCTCGCTCCCGTGACCACGACCTACGTACTGGCCGGCACCCGGATCGCCACCCTCGAAGACTTCTGGCTGGAGATCGGCCAGGCCGTCAACGGCCCCGGGGGGTACTTCGGACGGAACCTCGACGCCTTCGCCGACTGCCTCTCCGGCGGCTTCGGCACCCCCGACGACGGGGACTTCCACGTCGAGTGGCGCGACCACGAGACGTCCCGGCGCGCCCTCGGCCACCCGGAGACGGCACGTCAGCTCGAACTGCGCCTCGCCCGCTGCCACCCCTCGAACCGCCCGGCCGTCGCCGAGCAGCTCCGGGCCGCGCGCGCCGGGCAGGGCCCGACCGTCTTCGACTGGCTCGTCGAGATCTTCGAGGAACGCGCCCCCGGAGCCCTCCGACTGCGCTGAGCCGACTGCGCCGAGCCGACTGCGCCCCGCACACCGCCCGTCGCCGCCGAGGTGCGCTCCGCAGCGCCGCCGACCACAGTGAGGTGGTGAGCATTCGCGTACTCCTCGAAACCGAACTCGTCCGCACCTCGGCGGTCGGTGAGACCACCGACTACGTCGAGGGCGTGCGTGCCGTGCACGCGGCGTCGGCCGGCCCGGAAACGGGCGGGGAGCCCGACGAGCTGACCCTCTGCGGCATGGGCACCGGCCGGATGCGACGGGATCCGTACCGGCCGCCCGGGCCCGATGCCCCGTGGTACCCGCCGCAGTGGAGCGGCAAGGTGTGCCCGCACTGCGACCGCGTCGTGGCGAGCGCCTGAAACGCACGGGTCCGGAGGCGGCGTGCCTCCGGACCCGGGGACGTCGACCCGCGCGGGGGCCGCTACATCGCCGATGCCATGCCGCGGGCTTCGAGGATCGGGCGCAGGGCGCGGACGGCGTAGAAACTGCGGGACTTGACGGTGCCGACCGGGACGCCGAGGACGGCGGCGGCCTCGGCCATCGAGCGGCCGTGCATGTGGAGCTCGACCAGGACGTCGCGGTGGTGCGGCTGCAGTTCGGCGAGCGCGATCGCCATGTCCTGGGCGGCGAGCACCTCGTCGTAGGGGTCGTGGGTGCCGGCGTGCTCCTCGGGGGCGTCGTCGGCGACCTCCTGGGCGCGGGCGGCCTGCATCCGGAAGTGGTCGATGGCGATCCGGCGGGCCACGGTGAAGAGCCACGGACGGCTGTACTCGGGGCCCCTTCGGATGGCGGCCGGGTTCTGCCAGGCGCGCAGCAGGGTCTCCTGGACGATGTCCTCGGCCTTGCCCCGGTCGCCGCTGGTGACGCGGAGCATCGCGCGCAGCAGGTAGCCGCCGTGCAGGCGGTACAGCTCGGCCAGGGTGTGCTGGTCGAGGGTGGGCCGGTCCGCACGGGCGACGGGGGTCTCCGGGGTGCCCCCGGTCTCCCCGGCCTCCCCGGTCTGCGCTGTCTCCCCGGTCTCCCCTGTCTCCCCGGCTGCCCGGTGGGTGTCCTCGGCGTGATCGGTAGCGTCGATGGCCACGGCGGTTGAGCCCCTCGCAACGTTTGGTCGGTACGTCGGGCAGGCCGGTGCGGCTGCCCCTTACCCCCTTGGCCGGATACGTTTCCAGCCACCGCCAACACCGGACCAACGCTCCGCCAATGAGCCTCGTGACGGGGCGTTGGCGACGGACCGGGTGCCGCTACGGCGCGGTGGTCCGGGAGCACCGGGTGCCCGCTACAGCGCGGCGGGGCCGGGAGAATCGGCGGCCCGCTACGGCGCGGTCCGGGAGCGCCGGCGGCCCGCCCGGAGCGCCGCCGCGGCGAGGGTGACCACCACGACCAGCCCGGCGCTCGCCCCGGCCAGTGCCGAGGCCCGGGTGACGGCGGTGCGGTCCGGGGGCGGCGGGACGGTCACCGGGTCGGCGGTGGCCCGCGGCGCGCCGGTGACCGGCGGCTGCGCGGTCGCGGCGGCCACCACGTCCACCGTGCCCCAGCCGACGGCCGGATCGGGCAGCGCCGACCCCGGCCGGTAGGCGGTCGATTTCAGCCGCTCGACGACCTGGGCCGGCGTCCAGCCGGGCTCCCGGGAGAGCAGCAGGGCCGCCGCTCCGGCGACCAGGGCGGCGGCGCCGCTCGGCCCCGAGGCCGTGAAGTGCCCGCCGCCCGGCCCGGCCGCCTGGAGGCCCTCCCCGGGCGCCGCGAGGTCCACCCGGACGCCCGCGGTCGCCGCACCGCCGGACACCGCGTCACCGGAGACGGACGCACCGGACGGTGCCCCGCTCGGGCCGATCGAGGCCACCGCGAGCACGCCGGGGTAGCCGGTCGGGTACACCGCGCCCTTCGCCGACTGGCCGTCCGGCCCGGTCGGGCCGACCAGCAGCACGCCCTTCGCCGCGGCGTACTCGACGGCCTCGGCGAGGGCCTGGCTCGGTGCCGGCGCGGGGCTCCCGATCACGGCCACCCGGGCGCCGCCGTCGGCCGCCGCCCGGATGCCCTGGGCGACGAGGTCCGCCGTGGTCGTCCCGGCGTCGTCGGTCACCCGGACGGCCAGCACCGTCGCCTCCGGGGCGAGTCCGGCCGGTCCCCCGTCGGACGGGCGCCGGCCGGCCAGCAGGGTGGCGAGGAAGGTGCCGTGGCCCACGCAGTCCTGGCCGGAGTCGCCCTGGCCCTGCACCCGGGGGCCGAGCTTGAGCCGCCCGGCCAGTGCGCCGGTGCCGGTGCCCGCCGAGGCGTCCACGCCGGAGCCGAGCACGGCGACGGTCACCCCGGCGCCCCGGCCGAGCGGCCAGGCCGCCTCGGGCCGCAGGTACACCTGGGCCCAGGGGGCCCGGTCGGCGGTCCGGGTGGACGGCTTGCGGCAGCCGCTCTCCCGGACGTCGGGGAACGTCTGGCCCATCGGCGGCAGCTCGGCCGACGCGGACGGCGTGGCGGAGGACGAGGGCGCCGGGGTGTCCGCCGCGGCCGGTACGGCGGCGGTCAGCGGGGTGGCGCTCAGCAGGGCGACGCACAGCGCGGACGCCGCCCCGGCCCGGCGTCGACGGGCGGTCGGCCCCCGACCCCGCCTCATACCGCGGAACCCATCCGCTCCACCGCGATGTCCTGCGGCAGGAGCAGGCTGAGCTCGGAGAGGTCGGCGAAGTCGAGCCGGCCGAGCCGGCCCGCCTGGCGGGTGATCATGCCCTCCAGGGCCTGCCGGGCGAAGCGGCCGTTGCCGAAGGTGCGGTCCCTCGGGACGGCCGCGAACAGCTGCTGCAGCGCCGCCAGGGTCTCCGGCGCGCAGGTGTAGCCGGCCTTCTCGGCGTGCCGGCCGACGATGGTGACGAGTTCGGCGTCGGTGTAGTGGCCGAAGTCGACCTGCCGGGAGAAGCGGGAGGCCAGACCCGGGTTGGAGGCCAGGAAGTGCTGCATCTCGTCGTCGTAGCCGGCGACGATCACCACCACCTCGTCCCGGTGGTCCTCCATCAGCTTCATCAGGGTGTCCACCGCCTCCTGACCGAAGTCGCCGCCACCACCGTGGCGCGGCGTCAGCGTGTACGCCTCGTCGATGAAGAGCACCCCGCCGCGGGCCCGGTCGAAGGCCTCCTTGGTGAGCTGCGCCGTGTGGCCGACGTAGCGGCCGACCAGGTCGGAGCGGGCGGTCTCGATCAGCTGGCCGCCCGGCAGCACGCCAAGCTCGGCGAGCAGCTGCCCGTAGAGCCGGGCGACGGTGGTCTTGCCGGTCCCGGGCGGGCCGGCGAAGACCAGGTGGTGGCTGATGGTCGCGGTGGGCAGCCCGGCCTCCTCCCGTCGGCGGACCTGGCGGATCAGGTTGACGAGGTCCTCGACCTGCTCCTTGGCGGCGGGCAGGCCGACCATCGCCCTCAACTCGGCGAGCAGCTCGGTGCCGTCCTTCTTGGCCGCCTGCGCGGGCTCCACCGGGGCGACGTCCTCGGGGACGAGCAGCGCCAGGTCCTCGTCGGAGATCTCGGCCTGGGTCGAGAGCCTGGTCGCCTGGCGGTCCACCATCTCCTCGAACACCTTGCGGGCGGCCCGGCCGTTGCCGAAGTCCTCGCCCTTGGGCATCCGTTCGAAGAGCCCGGTGAGGGACTCGCGGGCGCCGTCGGCCAGTTCGTAACCGTGCCCGGCGGCGGCCCGCTCGACGATGGTGACCAGCTCGTCCACCGCGTAGTTGGCGAACTCCACGGTCCGGCTGAAGCGGGAGGCCAGGCCCGGGTTGGAGGCCAGGAAGTCGGTCATCTCGGCGGAGTAGCCGGCCACGATGACCACGATGTCCTCGCGGTGGTCCTCCATCAGCTTGACCAGGGTGTCGATCGCCTCGCGCCCGAAGTCCGGCCCGCTGCCGCCGGAGCCCGCGGAGAGCGTGTAGGCCTCGTCGAGGAAGAGCACCCCGCCGAGCGCCGACTGGAACACCTCGGTGGTCTTGAGCGCGGTGCCGCCGATGATCGAGGCGACCAGGTCGGCGCGGGCCACCTCGGTCAGGTGCCCGCTGCGCAGCACGCCCAGCTCGGCGAGGATGCTGCCGTAGAGCCGGGCGACGGTGGTCTTGCCGGTGCCGGGCGGGCCGGCGAAGACCAGGTGGCGGCTCATCGGCAGGGCGGGCATGCCGGCCAGTTCCCGGCGCCGGGCCAGCTTGTTGAGGTTGACCAACGTGGCGACCTGCTCCTTGACGCCGGCCAGGCCGACCAGCGACTCCAGCACCTCCAGCGGGCCGGGAGCGGCGGCCGGCTGCGCGGGCGCGCTCTCCGCCGCGGGCTCCCCCTCGGCCGGGTGGCCGGGGCCGGGAGCGGCGCCGGCCGGCTGCGCCGCCCGGGGGGCGGGCGCGGAGCCTGCGGTGGCGGTGCCGTGCGCGTCTGGCAGGCCGTTCTCCTCGCTGACCAGCTCCTCCAGGGCGAGCCGCTCGCTCGGCGCGCTCTGGCGCAGGCCGGAGCCCCGGTTGCGGGAGAGCGTGCAGCCGGTCAGCCGGACCGCCTCGGTGGAGTCGGTGCGCACGCCGTCGCCGGTGTTCTCCGTGGCCGTGACCTGGACCAGCACGGCCCGCGCCCCGGCCCCGATGCGCACGCCGTGGCGGCGGTTTCCGGTCACCCGGACCCGAGTGCAGGTCAGTTCGGCGCCGTCCTCGGCGGTGATGCCGTCCTCGGCCGATTCGGACACCTCGCAGTCGCGCAGCGTCGCCGTGCCGACCCGGCCGAGCAGCACCCCGGACCCGCCGGAGCCGCGCACCACGGTGGCGCCGACCCGGGTGTCCGCGCCTTCGGCGAACCGCAGGCCGGCCCGGCCCGCGTCCAGCACCTCGCAGTTCTCCAGTTGCCCGCGCCCGTCCCGGACCACGGTCATGCCGTCGCCCTTGGCGCGGTGCACGGCGACCCGCCGCAGCCGCGGGTTGGCGCCGTCGGTGATCAGCACGCCGCTGCCGGCGACGTCCCGCACCTCCAGCCGGTCGAAGTCGGCGGAGCTGTCGCCGGTCAGTTCCACGCCGTCGGCGCCGCAGTCCCGGACGACGGTACGGGCCAGCGTCGGGCCGGACGACTCGCCCACCCAGATGCCGGTGCCCTGCGCGCTGTCCACCTCGCAGTCCTCGAAGGTGCCGCGTGAGCGGGCCGTGACGTGGATGCCGTGGCCGGCCGTCCGGGAGGCGCGGCAGCGGCGCAGCTGCGGGTCGGTGCCGGCCGCGAGCGCGATGCCGTGCCCGGAGGTGGCGGTGACGGTGCAGTCCTCCAGGACGACCTGGGCGGAGGAGCTGATGTAGATGCCGATCGTGGTGTCGCGGACCACGGTGCGCACCAGCCGTGTGGTGCTGCGCTCCTCCAGGGCGATGCCGGGCTTGTCGGTGACGGAGATCTCGCAGCCCTCGAAGGTGCCCCGGGCGTCGCCGTTGGCGCAGATGCCGTTGCCGCGCGCGTCGCGCAGCACGCAGTTGCGCAGCAGCGGGTTGGCCCGTTCGCCGATCACCACGGCGGAGCTGCCGAGGTGCTCGATCACGCAGTCCTCGATGATGCTGGTGCCGCTGGAGGTCTCGACGATGCCGGCGCCCGCCGGGTTGGTGACGCGGCAGCCGCGCATCGCCAGGGTGCCGTCGCCGCGGGTCAGCAGGGCCGTCCAGGAGCTGCCGACCACTTCGCAGTCCTGGACGGCGGCCTGCCCGCGCGGCACGTCGATGGCGGGCATCTCCTCGTCCTGCCCTTGCAGGATCAGGCCGGTCAGCTGCACCGCCTCGGCCGTGACCTGGACGACGCAGCCCCGCCGGGCGGTGATCCGGACGCTGCCCCGGGCCTCCGCGGCGGTGATGGTGACCAGCTTGCTGATCACCAGGTTCTCCTCGTACCGGCCGGGGCGCACCGAGATCACCGCCCCGCTGCGGGCCGCCGCCAGCGCCTCGCCGATGGTGCGGTACCGGCCGTCCCGCTGCTCCGGGCACACCGTCAGCACATGGCGCGACATGGCGTGGCCTTCCTTTCGCTTGATCCGTCGATGACGTGGACCGATTCGCCGCCGGGCCGGACCGGCCCGGTCACGCCTCGGACCGGTCCGGCGCCGAGGCCGACCGGTCCGGTGCTGGAGGGGAGTGCTCCGGTGATGATCCGAACGCCCGTCAGCCGCTGCATTCGGCACGGACGGCGGCGGCCGCGTGGTGCGCCTTGTCGGCGTCGCCGCCCCAGTCGATGCCCCGGTCGTGCAGCATCACCACGATCCGGCCGCCGGTCAGCGCGAAGGTGCCGGCGCTGACCCAGCTGCCCCGGTACGCGGTCTGGTCGATCTTGAAGTCGCCGATGGTGCCGCTGCCGGGCGTCGAGCTGTTCTGCACGGTGTAGTAGGTGGGCTTGCCGCCCACCAGCTTGCGGTCGCTGCTGTTGGGGATGTAGACGGAGATCTTGCAGCTGCCGCTGGTGACCGGGGCCGTGGTGAAGGTCCACACCACCTCGTTGCCCTTGTCCGAGTTCGCCGCGCCGGTCATCGGCACCGAGTCGTACTTGCCGTTGCAGCCCGACCCGGAGTAGCCGCCGGCCGAGTTGGTCGTCCAGCCGGTGGTGCCCTGCGTCCACTGGCCGTACTGGGCGTAGCTCGCGCCGGAGTTGCTGCAGCCGGTGCCGGCGACGGCGTTGAAGGTGGGCGCGGCGGCCTTCGGCGGGACGGGCGGCGGGGGCGCCGGCTGCTGCGGGGCGGGCGGCACCGGCGCGGTACCACCGGTACTGCCGGTACCACCGGTGCTACCGCTGCCACCCGTACTGCCGGTACCACCGGTGCTGCCCGTGCCACCGGTGCTGCCGGTGCCACCCGTACTGCCGCCGCCAGAACTGCCGGTACCACCGGTGCTACCGCTACCACCGGTGCTGCCGGTACCACCGGTACCACCGGAACCCCCCGTACCGCCCGTGCCACCGGTCGTCGGCGGCCTGGTGCCCGGGGCGGGCGTGTTGCCGGGCTTGGAGAGCAGGTTGGTGCCGGGCGCCGGGGCCCCGCCGGTGTTGGGGCCGGTGCCGGGCACGCCCTCGGGGGTGCCCTCCGTCCCGGGCGCGGTCGGGGCGCCCGTGGTCGGATCGGGGACCAGCGTCGGATCGGCGGGCGTGGTCGGTGCGCCGGAGGCGTTCGGATCGGCGGGCGGCGAGGTCGGCGTCGGGTCGCCGAGCTCGGGGCCCTCGGCGAGGGGCAGGTCCGCCTGGCTCAGCCCGACGTTGTCGCCCGTCCCGTCGCCGGCCGCCCGGTTGCCGTCGGTGATCAGGAACGGCAGGCCCATCAGCACCACACCGGCGGTGGCGGCGGCGACGAGCACCGGCCGCTTCAGCCGGGCGCGGCGGTCCGGGCGCGCGGCCGGCGCCGGGCCGGCCGGGTCCGCCCCCTGGCCGGGCTCGGGAGTGAGACCGGGATCCGGCACCGGCGCGAGCACCGGGCCGGGCACGACGGGGGCGACGGGCGGCTGCGCCGGAGGTGCCGCGGCCGCGACCGGCCCGGTCGGCACGGCGGCGACCTGCCCGTACTGCGGGACGGCCGGCGGTGGGCTGGCGGGCAGCACGGCGGCGGGCGGCACCACCGCAACCGCCGGGGCGGGCGCCCCTGCTCCCCCGGCCTCCTCCTCCATCTCCCAGGCCACCGAGGGCAGCTGAATGCTCGCCGCCCCGCCCTGAGCCCCGTTTCCACTCGTGCTCGTGCCCACCGCAGCTCCTCGGCTCCGCATGCAGTCCCTGTCGGCGGAACCGTCCGGCCGACAGGGCCACGGACGCTTCCACTCCGTACCTACGGCCCGGCCGGGTCCGACGGTTCACCGGTCGTCGGTGGACCTGCGGATCCGGCCGCCCGGCCTACCCGTTCAGTGCCCGGACGATGTCGTCCGCCAGCGACGGACCCAGGTCGACCTCCAGCAGCCGTGCCGGCGCCGGCGCCGGTTCCACCGAAGGATCCTGAGGGGCCGGCGCGACCGGAGGAACCGGCGCGACCGGCTCCTGCGCGGCTGCGGCCCAGGCCCTGAGGTCGGCGAGCGTGACGCCGTCCCCGTGCGCGGTCCGCTCCTCGATGAATCCGATCACCCTCCGCAGCACCTCGGCCCGCAGCGACGCCTGGGGCGGCCACTGGAGCAGCTCCCGCACCAGGCGGGCCGCGGCGGTCGAGGACCCGCCGGCCAGCTCGACCAGCCGGTGGGTCGCGTGGATGTGCCTGAGCCCCTCCTCGGTGGTGCTCGTGAACCCCCCGTCGTAGGCCGCCCGCCCGACCCGGAAGGTCCCCAGGAGGTGTTCGATCTGGGGCTCCGTCAAGTCGCCCTGGCGGCTCGGGTCACCGTTCTCCCGCCTCGGCCCCGGCGTCTCCAGGGCCAGGTGGATCTCACGCAGCGCCGTCGGACTCTCGGCGAAGCGCAGCTCGCCGCCCCGCTCGTCCCTGCTGAAGGTGGGGTAGGTGTCGCCCGGCACGTCCCGGGGGGCCGTCTGCGCGAGCGGAATGTCGACCGTGAACGGGACGAACCCCCTCTCGGTGACGCGCTCGCGGTTCCCGTCGAACAACGTCACCTCGATCTCGGCGGCCCCGGCGTAGCGGGCCATCGGGGTCGGGAACTTGCCGTTCGAGATCACCTGGCCCGTGTCGCCCAGCATGGCGCCCTCGCGCCACACCCGCTGGGCTCCGCCGGTGATGACCGGGGTGTTGGTGATGTCGCCGGGGACCTTGACGCCGGCCTGGGCCTGGAGGCCCGCCTGCTTCGCGGACAGTTCGGTCAGCACGGTGCCGAAGGAGGTCGCGTTCGACGGGCTGAGCTCGACGGCGCCGTCGTTCTCCCGGTGCCGTAGCTCGACGAGCTTCACCCGGACCTCCACGCCCTTGTCCTTGCCCAGCAGCCAGCGCCCCGGGGAGGCCGTGGCGATCTCCATGCCCTGGGTCGCGGTCCCGAACAGCGCCGAGAGATGGCTGTGCGAGGTGATGTTGCCGACCAGGTGGCCGATCCGGCGCCACGTCCCCGCGCCGAAGTACTTCCGCCCGCGCAGCCGCACCAGGTCCTGCACGCCTCCGACGTCGCCGAGCCAGCGCAGTACGTCGGTGTCGCGCAGCCCGGTCGTCCACACCCGGTCCGGCGGGACCGGGACGGCGACCTGCGCGGGAGGCTCGGCCGGCAGGGTCCGCGTCGGCTTGATCCCCGTGTTGGGCGCGGCGCCCTCCCCGGACGGGGGCACCGGCCGGGTCTCGCTCGCCTCGACGATGGTCTCGAAGCCGACCCTCGCGGTGCGCATCATGCTCACGGAGGCCCCGAACCGCGGCCGCCGGGTGATCTCGAACTGGAGCTCCGCCTCGCCCTCGAAGGCGCTTCCGGGCACCTTGGCCTTGGTGGCGGAGCCGGCCGCGTTGCTCCGGCTCAGGAGGTCCATGTGGTCCCTGCCCCAGCCGATGTTGCCCGCCAGCCCGACCACCACCGGCACGGCCCCCGCCACCGGGATGGTGGCCGTCGCCCCGGCGGTGACGTTGTGGCCCTGGCCGGCACCGAAGTTGGTGACGCCGTCGGAGCTGGCGAAGGTGCGCTGCACCTGGGTACCGGCGTTGAACTCGGTGACCCCGGTGTCGCCCAGGTGGACCATCCTGTCGCGGAGCACGGCGCTGACGCGCACGGTGGTCCGCCCGTGCCGCACGACGATCTCGTCACCGGCGGTCATGGCCTTGAGCCTGGCCTGCAACTTGCCCGGGGTGAGCTCCTCCACCAGCTTGCCCCGGATGCGGTCCCAGTCACTCCTGAAGGGGTTGCTCCCCGACCGCTCCGGTCCCGGTGCCGTCGCCGGCCTCCGGTCCGGACGCGGCCAGGGCTTCGCCTCCAGCTGGTCCAGGATCGACTCGCCCAGCGCGTGCTTGGGCTCGGGCCGCTTCCGGGCCGGCTGGTCGACCGCTCCCCCGCCGGGCTCGCGGGCGGGTTCGCGGGCGGGTTCGCGGGCGGGTTCGCGGGCGGCGAAGACGTCGGCGACGATCGCCGAGGAATCCAGCCGGCGGCCGTCCAGGAAGCCCGAGGGCTGCTTCTCGGTGGTCCGCCCCGTCGGCGCGTGCAGGGATTCCGCGTCACGCAGCGGTACGGCCACCCGCGCGGTCGCCGTCACCCGGTCGGTGTACGTGCCGTCGTGCACGTTCAGCCACGTGTACCTGACGTCGACGTGGTACTTCGCCTCGACGTCGAAGATCGCGGCCGCCTCGGTGTGCTTGCCCCGGTTCGAGACCGATCCGACGGTGTCCGCGGCATCGCCGTAGGTACGGTCCAGCCGGTAGGTGTAGCCGCCGGTGACATCGATGAACTTGGCCTTGAACTTGCCCAGGAATCCGCCCTGATGGCGGTTGAGGCGGTCGCGCGCGTAGCCCTGCCCGCTCGACGTCTGGGTGCCGGACTCGAACTCGTACTTGCCCGCCGTGGACTGGTACGTGGCATCTCCCAGCTTGGCCGTGACGGTGATCTCGGCGCTCCACAGCCGGCCGGCGACGGTTTCGGTGATCTTCCCGCCCCGGGTGAGCTGGGAGAGCTGGGTCCGGAGCGCGACCCGGTCGAAGGTCTCGCCGATCCGCTGCTTCACCTCGTCGGACGGCTCCCCGTACTTGGACCGCACGGCCTCCTCGATGGTGGTGCGCACCTTGCCGGCGTCACTCAGTCCGTGGACCACGTAGGAGGCGTTCAGCTGGTGGTCCTCCCGCATCCGGCGCGGCGCGCGGTACGGGTCGCTCTGGTCCTCGCTCCGGTGGGAGCTGGTCGAGGCCTCCGCGACGTGGCCCTGGCTCCCCCGGCCGCTGCCACTCGCGCTGCTGATCGTCCCGCCGTCGCCGGCCTCGGTGTCGGTCGGCTTGGGCCCGTCGAAGACGGTCTCCGTAAGGGACGTCCCCTCGTTGAGCGTCTCCCGGGACTCCAGGCCCACCTCGACGTGGACGGGTGCCGAGACGGGATCGTCGCCGACCTTGCCCAGGTGGATGTCCACCATCAGCTCGGCACGGTAGATGGTCTGCCCCGCCGGGTACTTGCCGTTGGCGTACACCCGGTCGGCCTCACGGCCGCGCCAGGCGAAGCGGTCCCGCTGCTGGGTGCCGCCGGTGAGGACGCCCTCGCCGCCCAGCGCCTCCCTCGCGCCGCTGCCACCGAGCTGCCCCTGGGCCGCGTAGGTGCGCGCGCGCAACCGGCGCTCGGCGGAGAAGGTGCTCGTCTCGTTCACCGGGTTGAGCTCGGCGCCGCCGTCCTCCCGCACCAGGGTCATCCTCTCGACCCTCGCGAAGGCGGTGACCATGATGCCGTCCTTGCCCTGGAGCTTCAGCTCCAGCGGCTCGCCCCGGGTCATCGCGGTGAGCCTGGACGCCAGCTTCGGCTGGCTGAGCAGGTGCATGACCTCCTCCCTGGCCGAGGTCCACCCGTCCGGGAACTTCTCCGCGCCGGCCTCGTCCACCGCCTTCCGCAGCTCGGCGGTGCTCTCCAGGTCACGCAGGACGACGGACTCGCCCAGCCCGTACGGTGCAGGCCGGTCGGTGTCCGTCCCGGTCCTGCTCGGCCCGCCTTGCTCGGTCTTGGGGGGCCAGACGCTGTCCGGAGGCCTGATGACCTTGAACGTCTGCGGCGCTTCGACCTGCTGGGACCCGCCGGCCGAATCCGACACCGGCTCCGGCGTCTTCGTGTCCGCCTTCTCGACGAGGATCCGGACCTCGGCGTCACCCGCCGCATACGACGTGGTCATGTCCTTGAAGGTCAGCTGGAACTCGACGCTGCCGTCGTAGATCACACCGTCCACCTTGGACTTGCTGGTGAGCTGGGACACCCGGCTCTGCCCCGAGACCTCGACGGACTCCGATCCCAGCCGCCCGGTGGCACCGGCGCCGGCCACGGGACCGTCCAGCTTCGGCCCGAAGGTGGGCACGATCGGCAGCTGACCCGCGTTGCCACGGTTCTTCAGACTGCTGCGCACCTGCTGGACGGTGGTGCCGATGTTGAACTCGGTGTCCTTGGTGGTGCCGATCTGCCGCAGGTTGCCGACCCTGGCGGTGATCTCGGCCGTGGCGACCGTCCGGCCCCGGCCGTCGGTCAGCACGACCGTGACCGGCTCACCCGCCGTCATGCTCTTCAAGTCCCGCTGGAGACGGGCGAAGTCGACCTCGGCCAGGATCTTCTGCCGAAGCTCGGGCCAGTGGGCGGCGGCGTTCTTCCGGGCCGCCTCCTCCGGTTCCGGCCGCATCCCCTCCGCAGGCGGCTTCAGGAGGGAGCTCTCCACGTGGTCCAGCAGCACCGCCACCGGACGCCGGCCCTGGCGCTCGCCGCCGGGCGAGAGGTCCAGCACGATGTCCTGGCCGCCGACGCGACCGTTCTGGAGACGCTGCGGAGGGATCTGCTCCGGCGTGCCCGGCGCCATCGGCGTGCGCACCGGGACGGCCACCGTCACCCCGACCTCCACGTTCTCCCTGGTGTGGCCCTCCTCGCTGCGCACCGTGGCACCCTCGTGCCGGAGCTCGCCGAAATCGACCTCCAGGCTGATCTTCGTGTCGAACACGTCGGCGGGTGCGGCGGTCTTCGACCGCGCCACCATCCCCCCGCTGTCCAGGCCGACCTCGCCGTGGCCACGGTCGTGGAAGTAGCCGACGAGCTCGGCCAGGTCGCCGGTGCCGCTCGAATGCTTCGCCTGGATACCGACGTTGTACTGCCAGCGCACGTCGCCACGCGTCCCGGTCATGACCGACCGGTCGGAGCCGTTCTCGATCTCGATCTTCTCCGTACGCAGGAACGTCGACTTCTCGACCGCGCCGCGCAGCGCGATGCTCCCGCTCCAGCCGTTGCCGTCGAACGGAGCCACCCAGACCTCGCCCCGGGAGAGCGCGGCGAGCATCGGGCGCAGCGTCGCCGGACCGAAGTAGGCGTCGGCGAAGGTCCGGGCGGCCGCTTCGTCACCCTTCATGATCCGCTTGATCACGGCGATGACCTGGGTCCGCAGTCCCGCCTCGTTGTCGGTCAGGCCGATCAGGAGGTCCGCGCCCGCGATGTGCCCGCCCTTGGCGGCGCCGACAGGCACCGGGGGCTTCTCCGGCTCGGGGAGCGGCAACAGCTCCTCGACGATCTCCTTCGGCAGGTCGGTCCGGTGCTCGGCCGACTCCTCGCGGTGCTCGGCCGACTCGTCGCGGTTCTGGTCCGTCGGCCTGTTCTCCGAGGACATGTCGCCCTGGTGCGCATCGCTCTCGTCCAGGTCGGACCGCTCAGACCGCTCGGACCGTTCGGACCGTTCGGACCGCGAGCTGTCCCAGTCGGGCCATTCCTGGTTCGAGTCGTGGGTCTCCGACCGGTCCTCCCGCCTCGATCCCTCCGATTCGGGCACCCGGGACTCCCGGGGGACGGACATACTCGCGTCGTAGCGGCTGCCGTCGCGCTGGTAGACCGACACGACCTCGCCGTCCCGTGGCCCGAGCTCCGCGACCAGCTCCGGTCCACCGGCGCTCTCCCGCACCACGTGGAGCCGGATCCCGAGCGCGTGCGCCAGCACGGCCGGCAGCACGGCCGCGTCCGGTCCGGCCGATGTGGCCGCCCAGTCGTCGACCAGGTCCCTGAGCCGGTTCCGGACCAGTACCTGGCGCAGCTCCCGGCTCAGCTCCGGCCGGTGGCCGGTGTCGAGGAGCTCCATGATCTGGTTCGCCACCGGCACGGCCTCGGTGTGCACGTACCGTGACACGGCCCCCCGCAGGAGCGTCGCCAACCGTTCCGGGAGCAGCTGCGTCGGCGCGTAGCCGAGGAGGCGCCGGACCATCTCGGGCGCCGTGCTCGCTACCGATTCCAGCAGACTGAGGCTGTCCTCGCCACGGACCTGCACCGGCGCCAGGACCTCTGCCGGGAGCTGCTTCTGCTCCTCGGCGAGCTTGAGCGCAGCCTCCTGCTCCTCCGCGAGCTTGAGCGCAGCAGCCTCCTGCTCCTCGGCGAGCTTGAGCGCAGCAGCCTCCTGCTCCTCCGCGAGCCTGCGCGCCGTCGACGAGTCGGGCTTCGGCTGCGACGACTCCCCGCCCGAGGTCCGCTCCACGACCACGGGCGGCTCGATCGGCCGGCTGCCGTCGTAGTGGTTCCCACCGCTGAAGTACACCGTGACCTGGGTTCCGTCGAGCGGCCCGAAGCGCTGGTATTCCCGGCCGTTGAGGTCGACCACCCGCAGCCGGACGCCCAGCGCGTGGGCCAATGCCGCCGGAAGCATCTCGCCGTCCTCCGTCCACCACTGGCGCTGCCAGTCGGCGGTGGTCCGGCGCAGCGCCACCATTTCGTGGTCCTGCGGCGGGAGCAGCCCGTGCAGGAAGTCCGTGGCGATGTCGCGCAGTGTCGCCAGGTCCGGCTGCCGTCCAGGCTCCGGGACGGGCAGGAAGCGCTCCTGGATCTCCGCCGGAATCGCCTGGAGCAGTTGCTCGACACTCATGGAGTCCAGCTCCCGCAGACGGTTCCTGCGTGCTCCCGCGACGACGTCCGGCGGCACCTCCTCCGCGCGGGCCTGCTGATAGTGCGCCGCGATGTGCTGCCGGAGCACCTCCACCGGATCGTCGGAGCGCATCGTCCACTGCTCGACCAGGTGGGGCGCGCTCTCGATGACCGCCCGCAGCAGGCAGAGGCCGTCGCCGGCCACCTCCACCCGGGGCCCGGGCGGCGCGAACTCCTCGACGTCGTCGGGCCGGCGGCTAGACGACGGGGCGCCGTTCTCCCCGCCCTGGTCCATGGTGTGCTGCAGGACGGGGTGCGTGGTCGCGGCACCCGCCGGCGTCACGGGCCTGGCCCAGAAGTCGGTGATCAGCCCGTTCTGGTGGCTGACGAACACGTTGTGGGTCGGGAACGAGTGCTCGACGACCGGGTCCAGCACGGCGCCCGGTGTCCGGAGCCTCGTCCGGGCGAGCTGGTTCTGCGCGTTCTCCAGCACGTGGAGCGCGAGGCTCCGACGGTTCGGCGCCGACCAGGTGTCGGGCATTCCCCGGCCCGCGTCGGCGGCGAGGTTGGGCATGGCCGCGTCCACCTTCGGCGTGTAGGTCGCCGTCATGTCGGTGAGGTCTCGCGGCCGGTCGCCCGTCCCGGGCTCTCCCGGCGCCCGCAGCAGAGGTGTCGCCGGGGTCGTGGGGGGCACCGGGTGCACCTGGCCGGGGTTCATGTCGGCCAGCCAGCGGATGTATCCCGCGAGGTCGCCGTTGGCCATCATCCGGACGTCGGGCAGCAGGATGTCGAGCGCCCTCCCGAGGGCCGTGTCGCGGATCGCGCCCGCCTGCCGGGGATCCGCCTGAGCGGCCTGCTGCTCCGCCGCCGCGAGCATGCCGACGGCGTCGTGGCCGGTGGTGCGCAGGGCCTGCGCCGGGTCGGTGGTGAAGTTCAGCTTCAACCGGACCAGCGAAGGCACGGCGCTGCGGCCGAGGTGGTCGTCCAGCCGGCGCTGGAGGTCGGTCCGGGCGGCGGCCGAGTCCCCGGCGCCGAGATGGACGTTGAGCGAGAGTTCGACGCCGGTCTGGTTGCTGTCGAAGAGCACATGCCGGAACATCGCCGGCACCCCCGGGGTGAGCTGCCCCACCCAGGGCTGGGACGCCGCGACCACGTCATCGGCGCTCCAGCGCTGGTGCGGTTGAACGGTGGTCGGACGGTGCGTGAGGTGCCGGCCGTCCAGGGTGATCCCCTCGATCTGGACACCGTCGGCCATGCCGAACCAGCGCTCGGGCCGGATCCCGGGCGGGGTCTTCAGGGACGCGTTCGCGTACGCGTGCGCCACCGCCTGCTCGACGTGTGCGGGCGTCCAGGTGGCGGGGTACAGCGTGTGCGCCTGCCAGTCGGCGCGCCGGTGCCAGGAGGACGGGAACCTGGCCTCCGGGGAGTCCGGGTGGACGTTGGGGTCGAGGAACCAGACCGAGGACCGGTAGGTGCCGTTGTCGTTGGTCTTCCACGGTTCGTCGACCCGCACGCCGCGGAACCGCGCGGCCACCGGGTTCTGCTGGTGGTGCACGCCGTCGAGCAGGTGTCGGTTGCCGTAGCGGACGTGGTCCTCGGTCGACTGGCCGAACGTGCTGTCGGTGGGACGCCACGGCAGGTGCGCCGGCATCTCCAGGCCGTCCTGCCAGTCCGAGGGACGGAACGAGACGATCTCGCCGCCCCGCACCTCACCTTCGATCCGCACCCCGGCGTACTCGCCCAGGAAGTGGTACGTCAGCTCGCCCGACCGCTCGATGCCCACGGCCCGGCGGGCACTCAGCGGGTGCTCACCGGCCCGCGGGCCGTCGAGCAGCCCGACACCCGGCGAGGGGACCGGCGGCGGGACGTCGCCGGCCCGCCGGGCGGCGAGGTGCGCCTGCTCGGCCGCGTACACGGCATGCTCCGTCGTCCAGTGCTTCGGGAACATCGTCCGGGTCGTCCGGCCGGGCCGGAGCTCCTCGATGTCGCCGGCCAGCCGGCCGCCGTGGGTGACCTGCCGGCTCTGCGTGGCCCCGACCTCGAAGGTGCCGTTGGGCTTCAACGACCCCGTCACCTCGGTGGGCCGGGGCAGGCCCGAACGCACCGACGGGTACAGGTGCCCGCCCTCACCCTCCCGGGTGCCGCGCAGCGCGGTCTCGATGACGTCGCCGCGCAGGGTGACCCGCGTCGGCAGCCCGTCGGGCGTGAACTCCGCCCCGGGCCGGCCGAGGACCCGGTCGATGCCGGTGCCCAACTGCCGCAGGTTGCGCGGTTGCAGGACCAGATCGGTCGCGACGCCTGTCGGCACCAGCCCCAGGGGGGGATTGTCGTTGTCGAGGATGAAGCGGCCGTCGGGTCGCACGAACGGGGAGCCCATCATCCCCCCGTCCGGGTACATCGCGCGGCGGCCGTTGCCGGGCTTCGCCTCGCGGTACTCGTCGGGGAACCCGAGGTGGTGGCCTACTTCGTGTGCCAGGACGTCCGCGTCGATGCCCAGGTGCCAGGCCCGGTGGTGCGCGCGCGTCTTCCCGGCCTGGATCACGACGGTCTGGGCCGCCGGCCCGGGGGTCTCGACGAGGTCCACGCGGATCCGCAGCAGATCGCCGTTGGGCAGCCGCTGCCCCAGGTTGTACGCCTGGTCGACACCCTGCGCCATCCGTTCCTTCAGCGCGTTCAGCGACTCGCGGACGTGCTGCTTCGTCAGGTCCAGCCCCCTGGTGTCCAGGTGGAGCCGCACCGTCAGCAGCGTTTCGCGGTCACCTCCGGGCAGGTCGAGCCGGTGAACCTCGAAGCGCTGGCCCCTGCGTGCCTCCATCCCCCGGACGAAGGCGTCCGTCGGCGGCCGCACGGTGGCCACGGGCGGCTGCCCGAGGGTGTCCGCGGCGGACACCCTCCGGTGGTGCGCCTCGCCCCAGAAGTCGGTGATCCGCCCGTTCTCGACCAGCACGTTGAGCCGGACGTCGCCGAAGCTGCCGCGGTGGACCGCGGGAGCCGGGGGTCCACCGGCCGGGGCCTCGTGGGCCGGTGCGCCGTCGCTGTGCGTCACGACCCAGTGGGCGGCGTACCGCTTCACGTCCTGCGACCACGTCGTGGGCAGGCGGCGGCCGGCGCCGTCGGCGAGGGCCTGGGCGAAGCTCTGGGTGATGTCCCCGGCCTCCCCGTGCACCCAGCCGCCGGCCGGCGTGCCGTCTCCCCGGCCGGCGCCCGACGGCCGCTGGTACGCCACGGCCAGCAGCCGCGTCCGCGCTTCCAACGGCGGTACGCCGGTGGTGAATTCGCGCACCAGAGCGTCGAGCCCGGAGATGCGCACCGCGTCCCCGAGGTCCGGGAAGAACTCGTCGAAGGAGTTGATGGCCTCGTGGGCCTCGACCTGCGGCGCGTCTGCGGAGTCGGTGACGAAGTTCAGCCGCATCCGGACCAGGCCGGAGGCGCCCGGCACGCGCGGGGCGTCGCGGAGGTGGGTGTCGACGAGCCGCTGCAGGTGTTCCTTCATCTCCCCGACCTGCCGGGCGGTCGCCTCGCCGGGCAGGAGCTGAATGTCGGTGACGAGCTCCACACCCTCCTGGCCGCTGTCGAACAGCACCCGTCGGACGTGGACCTCCATGCCGTAGTCCTCGCCCTGTGCCGGGTGGAACCGGTCCCGGTGGGCGACGTGGTTCTCCGACCAGGCGGGGTGGGGAGCGTGCGGCTGGTCCAGGGTCGGGCTGTGGAAGACCACCCGGCCGTCCACGGAAATGCCCTCGATCCGCACGCCGCCCGCCTCGCCCACCCAGCGCACGGCCTGGCCGGGCCCCAGCGGTTGGAGGTGGCGGCCCTTCGCCGTCTCGACCCAGTGCAGGGTGCCGGGGCTCACGCTGTCGGCGTGGATCCGGTTGGCGAAGGCCTCCTGGACCCGCTGCTCGGTGATCTGGGCCGTCCAGTCCAGCGGGTAGTACGCCTCCTTGGCCGGCGCGTCGGCCGCGCGGCGCTGGTTCCAGGGCAGGGCGGCCTCCGCCGATCCGGGCGTGACGCCCGGGACCGGCGACCACTCGTGGACGCGCACGACGCCGTTGTGGTCCACGGTGTGGTTCGGGGCCGGCCAGGCAGTCGGCCGCACCGGCTCGGGCAGCGCGCCGCCCGGAGTGCGCTGGTGCCACACCCCGCCGGCCGGCTGGCCGATCGGCGTGCGCGCCGCCCCTCCCGGAACGCCGGACACCGGTCCGTAGACCGAGGCGGTGTTCAGCGGCTCCGGCTCGGCGCCGGACTCCAGGAGCACCTGGTGGTCCGGGTTCGTTCCCCCGGCCGGCTGCTCGGCCGTGGACGGGGGTCCGGCCACGGCGGTCTGGTCGCCCGGGGCGTGGGCCACCGGGGCCGGTCCCGCCTGCGGCTGCTGCCCGGCCGCGGGGGTCGGCTCGGCCCAGTAGTCGGTGATCAGCCCGTTCTGCTGGCGGACGTTGACCGTCAGCGCCCCGAAGCGCTGCTGGAGGACCTCGGGCAGCACCTGCTTCGCCCCGTCCTGCGATCCGTCCTGCGATCCGTCCTGCGACGCCTTCTGCGACGCCCGGTGCGACACCTGGGCCTGCTCCAGGATGCTGTACGCGAGGTTCCTGCGGTCGCCCTCCGCCCAGGCGGCGGGCATGCCCCGGCCCGCTGCGGGGTCGACGCCCGCCAGGTGTGCCGCGACCAGCGCCTCGTACTGCGGTGTCAGGTCGTCGGTCGGCGGACGCTCGCCCGTTCCGGGCGCACCCGGTGGGCGCAGCGGGGGCGGCGAGGCCTTCGGGGACACCCACTCGACGAGGTCGTCCGGGTGGGCCTCTCCCAGCCGGTGGATGTACCCCGCGAGGTCGTGGCCCGCCAGCGCCGTGAGGTCGGGCACGACGGTGGCCAGGATGTCCCGCAGGCCGGTCTCGCGGGCCTGCCGGGCCCCGTCGGCGTCGCCGGCGGCGGCGGCGTCCCGGGCCTGGGCGTCGGCCCACCGGTGCAGCTCCACGATGTCGCCGCCGAAACGGGGGTGCGCCTGCCACGGTTCGTCGGTGAACTCCAGCCGCAGCCGGACCAGCGGGGCCTCGAAGTCCTGCCGGAGGTACTCGTCCAGCTCGTCCTGCAACCGGGCCCGGAACTTCGCCACGTCCACGCCCCGTTCGGGGGCGATGGCCGGGTGGACCGGGACGGTGAGCTCGACGCCCGGCTGACCGCTGTCGAAGACCACGTGGCGGATGCCCGCGGTGAGCAGGTGCCCCGGTGCGATCGGGACCGCCTGCCAGCCGGAGCGCCCGGCCACGTCGTCGGCGCTCCAGCGCTCGTGCGGCTGAACGGTGGTCGGCCGGTGCGCGAGGTGCTGCCCGTCCCGGACGATCCCCTCGATCCAGACGTCGTGCGCCTGGCCCACCCAGTACTCCGTCCGGGCGTCCAGCATCTGCACCTGGTCCGGCCGCCGGTTCCGGTAGGCGAGTTCCACCACGTTCTCGACCTGGGCGTGCGTCCAGCGCTTGGGGTAGAAGGTGTGGGCGAGCCCGTCCTTGCGCGCGTGCCAGGTGGACGTGAACCAGGACTCCGGCGAGTCCGGGTGCACCTTGGGGTCCAGGAACCACACGACGGCCCGGTAGGTCTCGTTGTGGTTCACCTTCCACGGCTGCTCGACGTTCACGCCGTGGAACCTCGCGGCGCGGACGTCACCCTCGTGGTGGACCCCTTCCAGCGTCTGGCGGTCGCCGTAGCGCACCCGGTCCTCGGTGGCCTGGGTGAACGCCGCGTCCACGGAACGCCACGGCAGGTACCCGGGCGTCTCCAGCCCCTCCTGCCGGTCCGACGGACGGAACGAGACGATCTCGCCGCCCCGCACCTCGCCCTCGATCCGCACCCCCGCGTACTCACCGACCCAGCGGTAGGTCACGTCCGGGAACCGCTCGTTCGGGCTGCTCGGTGCCGCTGCCCGGCTCCGCTCGATCGTCCCGGTCCGCCGGGCGGCCAGATGGGCCTGCTCGGCCGCGTACACGGCCTGTTCCGACGTCCAGTTCTTCGGGAACATCATCCGCGTGGCCCGGCGGCGGCCGGACTCGACGTCACCGGCCGAGGGGTCGCTGTGGGTCACCCGCCGGGGGGTCGGTTCCAGCACCTCGAACGTGCCGTTGCGGTTCACCGGCCCGGGCACGCGCTCCGGTCCGGGCCGGTCCGAACCGGCCCGCGGGAACAGATGGCCGCCCTGCCCGTCCGAGTCGCCGAACAACGCGCGGTGGATGACGTCGCCCCGGAGTTCGACGTCGGTCGGCAGACCCTCGGCCGTGAACTCGACGCGACTCGGCCGGCCACCGGCCCGGTAACCGGGCGAGGGCTCGCCGAGGACGTGTCCGATGGCCGAGCCCAGCTGGCGCAGGTTGCGCGGCTGCAGGGTCCGCTCGGTGACCAGGAACTCCCCGCCGTGCGAGTAGTTGTTCTGGTCCAGGTGGAACCGGCCGCGGGCGTCGACGCTGTCGGAGCCCATCAGCCCGCCGTCGGGGTACAGCGCGCGCCGCCCCGTGCCGAGCCGTGCCTCCCGGTACTCGTCGGGGAACCCGAGGTGGTGGCCGAGCTCGTGGGCGAGGACCTGCGCCTCGGTGCCGAGGTTCCAGCGCACATGGCTCTCGCGCCCGCGCCCGGCCTCGACCCTGACGGTCTGTTCCGACGGCCCCGGGGTTTCGGCGAGATCCGCCCGGACCCTCAGCAGATCGCCGTTGGGCAGCCGCTGGCCGAGGTTGTAGGCCTGGTCGACTCCCTGCACCATCCGTTCCTTCAGCGCGTCCAGCGCGCGCCGCGTCACCGGCTGTCGCAGGTCCAGGTCCCGGGTGTCGAGGTGGAGGCGCACCGTCAGGACGCTCTCGCGGTCCCCGTCGGGCAGGTCGACCCGGTGGACCTCGAACCGCTGGATCTTCTGCGCCGCGATGCCCCGCCTGCGGGCGTCCGCGGGCGGACCCACCGTGGCGAGCGGCTCCCCCAGGTCCGGCAGGGACCGCTGGCTCCGGGCCTGCGGCTCACCCCAGAAGTCGGTGATCAGACCGCCCTCGACCAGCACGTTGACCCGCAGGCCGCCGAACGAGCCGCGGTGGACCGTCGGTGCCGGCTCCCCGTAGGTGGTGACCGTCGTCCCGTCGGCGCCGGGCGTCGTGACGACGGCGGCCTCGTGCGCGGCCCTCCCCCCCTGGCTGTGCGCCCTGACCCAGTGAGCGGCGTACCGCTTGGCCTCCGCCGTCCAGCTCTCGGGCAGACCGCGCCCCGCCGTCCCGGGGACGGACGGGTGGAACGCGGCCCCGATGTCCTCCGCCTGCCCGTGCACCCAGCCGGCGGCCCCCGGCGCGTCGCCCGCCCCGGGGTGGTCCGGCGTGGTGGCGCCGTGCGACAGGAACGCCGTCACCACAGCCCGGTCCAGTGCCGGTGCGTCGAGCTCGAAGCCCTGGCGCAGGTCCGCGAGACCCGAGCCGTGCACCTCGTCCACGAAGTCCGGCAGCAGCTCCTGGAGCGACTGCGGCTCCTGGTCACCGACCCGGAACAGGCCTTCCTCCGCTACCGGGATGAACTCCAGCCGCAGCCTGACCAGACCGGCCTCGGGCGTCGTGTTCTCCGCGACGAAGCGGTCGGCCAGACCCTGCAGGTGCCGCTGCGTCGCGGTGACCTGCTCGTCGCTCGCGCCGGCCGGACGCTCCAGCCGGATCTCGGCGGCGACCTCGACACCCACCTGGCCGCTGTCGAACAGCACCCGCCGGAGCCGCATCGGCGTACCGAACGGGTCGTCGAACAACGGCGCCTGCTCGCCGACGTGGGCCACGTGGCGGCCCTCGGGCCAGGACGGGTACGGCTGACGCAGGGTCGGGCTGTGCAGCATCACCACGCCGTCCACGGCGATGCCCTCGATCCGCACCCCGCCCGCCTCGCCCACCCAGTAGTGGGCGGCACCGGCGGGCAGCGGCAGGAGCTTGCGGCCGCTCGGCCTGTCGACCCAGAACAGCGCGGACTCCGGCACCTGCTCACGGTGGACGGCGTTGGCGAAGGCCTCCTCGACGTGCCGCGCGGTGATCTCCGGCGTCCAGTCCCGGGGGTAGTACGCGCCGATTCCCGGAGCGTCCGCCGGCCGGCGCAGGTTCCACGGGAACGCCGCCTCCGGCGACCCCGGCTCGACCCCGTCGACCGGCGTCCACTCGTGGAGGCGCACCACGCCGTTGTGGTCCACCGCGTGCTCGGTCGCGGGCCACGCGCCGGGCCGCGCCGGTTCGGTCGGCGTGCCGCCGACCACGAGCCGTTGCCAGACCCCGCCGGCCTCCCGGCCGAGCGGCTTCGCGATCTGGTCGGGCGCGCCGGTGGCCGCGGCGGTCTCCAGGACGTGGAACGGCCCCGGCCCGGTGTCCCCGTCCAGGAGCACCCGGGTGTCCGGGAACGCGTCCTCGCCGCCGGTCGGCCGCGGGGCGAGCTCCGTACGGGGTTCGGTCACCGGCGACGTGTGCTCGTCCAGGTCCACGGTGTGCGGCGGTGCGTGGAGCGGCTCCGCCGGGCCCGCCGGCTGCCGGGCGGCGGCGCCGTCCAGGTCCGCGGGACCGTCGAAATCGTGCTGCTGGGCGTTCGGCGGCCCGGCGGGCCGTCCCTCGTCGACCACCCGCACGTCGACGATCAGTCCGTCACTCGTCCGGCGCTCGTACACCAGGACGGCTCGCTGGAACACCACCTGGCCGATCGTCCGGTCGTCCGGGGCGGCCGGATGCGGTCGTTCCTCCGCCCGTGCCCCCGCCGACACCGCGAACATGGCGTCGCGGGCCGTCCATCCTCCCGCCAGCGGCTCCTCGCGCCGGCGGAAGGCCGGGGCGAACTCGCCCGTGATCGACTCCTCCTGACTCGGCGTCATCTTACCCACGGTCGGCGGGCGGTGGCCGGTCCCGGGAGTGCCGGGCTCGGCGAGGTCGGGCACCCGCCCACCGTCCAGGGGCAGCCACCGCGGGCTCCGCTCCCTCGCGCCGTAGGTGCCCGCCCAGCCGGCGAGATCGGTACCGGTCAGGGCGGTGAAGTCCGGCAGCAGCGCCGGCAGCTCGATGGCGTCCGCCCGGTTCGCCGGCGTGATCCGGGTGCTGGAGTGCGCGCCCTCCGGTGAATCGACGAACTCGACGGTGATCCTGGTCAGGAGGTCGCCCGGCCCCCGGTGGCGCAGGGCGAACGCGTCGGCGGCGTCCTGCACGCGCTGCCTGTGCGCGGCCTGCGCACCCGCGTCGAGCCCGTCGAACTCCAGGTGGACCGGGACGACGAACTCGACCCCGTGCTGGGCGTTGTCGAAGCGGACCCACCGGACGAGCACGTCGAGGTCGGGGTCTGCGGCGATGGGCTCCCGGCGCCCCGTCGAACGCGCGACCTCGGCAGCGGCCTCCCAGCCCTCGTACACGTGCTGCTCGGTGGCCGGGCGGTGGGCGACGTGCTGCCCGTTCCTGGTGACGCCCTCGATCCGGACCCCGTAGGCGGAGCCGACCCAGTAGGTGCTCCCGTCGGCCCGGGTGAAGCTGTGCTCCGGCGAGAGGCCCGCCCGTTCCACCGCGCGGAGGAGATCGGTGGACGTCCACTCCTTCGGATAGAAGGTGTTCGGCTCGCCGCCCGCGCGGCTGTGCCAGCGGGTCAGTGCCTGGGACAGCGGGGTGGACGGGCGGACCGCCGCGTCCAGGAACCAGACCCGCGAGTGATAGGTGCCGTTGGTGTTCACCCTCTCCGGCGGATCGATCCAGAGGCCGTGGCGGACGGCGACGGCCGGGTCGGGCTCGTGGTGCGCGCCGCCGAGGGTCTGCCGGTCCCCGTAGCGGACGACGTCCGACACGCGGGTCCCGAACAGGCCGTGCGTCGAGCTCCACGGCATGTGGGCGGGCGTGTCGAGTCCGCTCTGGTCGAGCGAGGGACGGAACGAGACGAAGTGGCTCCCCTCGGTCTCGCCCTCGATCCGCACACCGCCGTACTCGCCGACCCAGTGCCGCGAGACGGAGCCGGGCTCGGGTGTGGTGATGGCGCCGGTCCGGCGCGCGTGCAGGTACGCCTGCTGCGCCGCGTACACCGCGATGTCGGCCGTCCAGTGCTCGGGGAACATCATCCGGACCGGCCTGGGCCGCAGCAGGGCCAGGTCGTCCACGGCCCGGGTACCCGGCGCCTCACCGGCGTCGGCGAGGAACGTGCCGTTGCGGTTGGGGCCGACCGGCGCCGCGCCGGGGTCCGCGAGGAGCATGCCGCGGTCACCCGGCGCCGCCGGCAGGCGGCGGCGCCCGGAGGCCGCCGGCGGGGTCAGATGGCCGCCCCGCCCGTCCGGGCCGTCGAAGAGCGCGGCCCGGCGCACGGCCTCGGGGAAGATCGCCCGCTCCGGCGGCTCGAACCCGCGCGGCTTCCGGGGGGTGGTCCCGAAAGCCCGGTCGAGCACCTCGCCCAGCTCGGTCAGGTTGCGCGGCATCAACTGGTTGGTGCCACCGAGGATCTCGCCTTCCTGCGTCCGGTACTCCCGGTCGAAGGAGTAACGGCCGAAGGCGTCGAGGTTCCGGCTTCCCATCAACCCGCCGTCGGCGTACGCGGGCCTGGGGCCCTTCGCCGCCTCACGGTACTCGTCGGCCAGGCCGATCAGATGGCCGACCTCATGGGCATGGGTGTACCACTGGCCGTCCAACCGCCAGTTGCCCGCGTTCGGGCGATCCAGGCGCGGCCATGCCGTGATCGGATAGGCGCCGTCCGACGGCCGGTCGACGAAACGGAGCTCCACCTTCAGCAGATCCCCGTTGGGCAGCCGCTGCCCCCGGTCGTAGACCCGGCTCACCCCTTCCTCCGCGCGGCGCCGCAGCTCCGGCAGCCAGTCGGTGAACGGCGGCGCGTTCCGGTCCGCCCCCGCCGGCGCCCGGAGGTACAGCTTCACCGACACGATGGTCTGGGTGTCGCCGTCCGGCAGTTCGACCCTCCGGGCCTCGAAGCGGGTGCCCTTCGGCTCCAGGACGTCGGCGGTGGCCAGCAGCCGCACCGGCTCCGGCGTCGCGTCGAACAGCCGGCGCCCGAACCGCTGGCCCGGCTCGCCCCAGACGTCCGTGATGAGCCCGTTCTCGTGGCGCACGTTGATCCGGACCCCGGCGAACTCGCCGCGCAGCACCAGCGGCGCCCGGCCGTCGGGGCCGGGTTCGCCGACCCGGTCGGCCGCCAACGCGTGCTGATCGTTGTTGAGCCGGTGGCCCTGGACCCGGAAGGTCTCGGCGGCGGCCAGTCGGACCTCGTCCGCCGTCCACGCCTCGGGCAGGCCGCGACGGGACGCCCAGGCCTGCTCGGTGAACAGGCCGCGCACACGGTCCAGCCCGTTCCCGAGCCGGTCGATCAGGGCGGGCGCCGGCTCGTCCGCCCCCGGCAGGCCGGGCTCGCGCACGTGGAGCACCGGGAGGTCCGCCGGGGTGGCCCGCAGCGGTGCCCGCTCGGCGAGCAGGCGCACCGCACGGTCCAGACCGGGCCCGCCGGAGGCGAGTTCCGCGGGCAGGTGGTCGGCCAGCACCGGGTCGGCGTCGGCGTGAACGGTGCGGGTCAGGTGGGCGGTGGCCGGGTCGTCGGTGAACTCCAGGCGCACGGTGACCAGTCGGCCGTCGGCCAGGGTGAGGGCGTGGTCGTCGGCCAGCCGCTGCAAATGCTGCCCGGCGTCGGCCAGCCGGTCGGGCCCCGTCCCGGGCTCCGACCGGAGGTGGACCCTGACGGAGAACCGGACGGCCTCCTGGCCGCTGTCGAGCAGGTGACGCCGACCGGTCAGCGTCAGGCCGCCGACCGGCACGTCCGCCGCCTCGGACCGGTCCGCGACGCCGTGCTCCTCCCAGCGCGTGTACGGGGCGTGCGGCCGCAGCTCCGCCGGGCCGTGGGCCACGATCACGCCGTCCCGCGAGATGCCCGCGATCGGGGTCAGACCGGCCGTTCCCAGCCACCGGACGGTACGGCCGCCGTCCGTGGACAGCTCAGCGGTGCGATTGGCGAACGCCTCCTGGGCGAACTCCGCCATGTCCGCGGGTCGCATCCAGGTCGGGTAGAGCAGGTGCCCCCGTGCGTCGGCCGAGGCGTGCCAGCGGGACGTGAAGGCCGCCATCGGGGCCCCCGGCTCCACGGCCTCGTCGAGCGTCCAGACCCGCACCCGGCGGAAGCCGTGCTCGGACGCGGGGTCCGTCTCCGTCACCGGCAGCGCGGACAGGTCCATACCCCTGGCGCGCAGTTCCTCGCGGGGGGCGGCGGTGTGGATCTCCGCAGCGCTCCACCAGCCCCGCCGGACCGACGGCGTCGTCGCGGAGCCGCAGTCCTGGCGTGACGACCACAGCGATGTCTACGACCGGGCCCGGCGCGACGGAGCATGGAACGACG
>NZ_JBFAJO010000069.1:44190-44624 GCF_040655255.1 Kitasatospora sp. NPDC050463 | reverse complement strand
GCAGGGGGGACCCTGTGGGAGAGTAGGACGCCGCCGAACAATCATTCACAGAGAACCCCCACCCGATTCCGGGTGGGGGTTCTTTGCATTTCCGGAACAGGCGGGAAATGCCTCGGCGGTGGCTGCCATGAAAGCTGCTGCCCAGCCCTTCGCACCATCCGGACAGCTGAGCCTGCAGGAAGGTGGCCGGCTGCCCACAGGAGAAGGACAGCCCAGGGGAGGCCCCCCGTCAGGAGGCCACGCCGGCGAGCGCAGCCGCACAACGGACCCCGACGGAGTTCCGACAGACCGCCGTGGCACCGCCCGAGCAGTGCCACGCCACTGCCACGCCACCGCCACGACGCCCGTCACCGGGTGGCCGTACGACTGAGGAGAATCTCTTCGCGGAGCTGGCCGCGTCGGCTCGTTGGGAAGACGTGGGAAAAGGCCGGCGG
>NZ_JBFAJO010000069.1:0-44180 GCF_040655255.1 Kitasatospora sp. NPDC050463 | reverse complement strand
CCACTCCAGCCGCCGGCGCAGCCAGCCGAACCGGTCGGGGGAGTCCACCGCGGGCGCCGCCTCGGCCCTGCTACGGACGTCCGTAGCAGGGCTCAGTCGTACGGCCCCGACAGCGCGCGGAGCATCTGTGGGGCCCTCAGCGGGCCCCGGTGGTCTCAGAGGCGGCCGGCGGCCTTGAGTGCGAGGTAGGCGTCGGCGAGGGCCGGGGCCACCGCGGTCGGCGGGGCGTCGAGCACGGTCACGCCGTGGCGGGTGAGCCGGTCCGCGGTGAGTCGGCGGTCGGCGCGGGTCTGCTCGGCGGCGGCCGCGCCGTACACGGCTTCGACGGTGCCGCGGGCGGTGGCCAGCTCGTCCAGGTGCGGGTCGGAAACGGAGGCCAGGACGACTTCGTGGCGCTTGGTCAGGAGCGGGAGCAGCGGCAGCAGGCCGTCCTCGACGGGGGCCGCGTCGAGCCCCGTGAGCAGGACGATCAGGGAGCGGTGCGGCGCCATCTTGAGCGCGGTGGCGACCAGCGAGCGCATGTCGGTCTCGTAGAGGGCGGGCTCCAGGCCGGCCATTGCGTTGGTGAAGGCCGGCAGGATCTCGCTGGGTGAGCGGCCGGCCACCGAGACGCGCTTGCGCAGGTCGTGGGCGAGTAGGTCGACCCGGTCGCCCGCCCTGGTGGCGAGCGCGGTGAGCAGCAGCGCGGCGTCGAGCGAGGCGTCCAGACGGGGGGCGTCGCCGACCCGGCCGGCGGAGGTGCGGCCGGTGTCGAGGAGGATCAGGATGTGCCGGTCCCGCTCGGGCCGCCAGGTGCGGACGGCGACGGTGTTGCGGCGGGCGCTGGCGCGCCAGTCGATGGAGCGGATGTCGTCGCCGGGCAGGTACTCGCGCAGGGAGTCGAACTCGGTGCCCTGGCCCCGGGTCAGGACGGAGGTGCGGCCGTCGAGTTCGCGCAGCCGGGCGAGCCGGGACGGCAGGTGCTTGCGGCTGTTGAACGGGGGCAGGGCGCGGACCGTCCAGGGGACGAGGTGCGAGCCCTGGCGTCCGGCCAGGCCCAGCGGGCCCAGGGAACGGATCGTCACCTTGTGGGCGTGGTGGTCGCCGCGCCGGGTCGGGGTGAGCACGGTGGTGGTCCGGCGCCGCTCGCCGCCGGGGATGCGCAGGCTGTGCCGGGACGCGGCGATCTCGGTGCCGGGCCGCCAGGCGGACGGCGCCCAGGCGTCGCGGACGCGGCCTCTGAGCGGGCGGCCGGACGGGTTGGTGAGGGTCAGTTCGACGGACGCGGGCTCGCCGAGCCGGACGGTGGTGTCGCCGCCCCGGGTGATCCGCAGGCTGCGGACGGGGGCGGCGAGCACCAGGTCGACGACGACCGCGAGCAGGACCGTGCCCGTGACGGCGGCGATCCCGCTCCAGGACGGCAGGAGCAGGCCCACGACGAGCGCGCCGAGTGCGGCGAGCAGGGCGGTTCGCCCGGTGAGGGCCATGCGGTGCGCTCCTTCGTGAACAGGGCGGGGCGGGCGGTCAGCGGGGGGCGGGCGTCTGGGCCAGGACGGCCTGGATGACGGAGTCGGCGGTGACGCCCTCCATCTCGGCCTCGGCGCGCAGCGCGACGCGGTGCCGCAGGGTCGGCAGGGCGAGGGCCTTGACGTCGTCGGGGGTGACGTAGTCGCGGCCGGCCAGCCAGGCCCAGGCGCGGGAGGCGCCGAGCAGGGCGGTGGCACCACGTGGGGAGACGCCGATGGAGAGCGACGGGGACTGCCGGGTGGCCCGGCAGAGGTCGACGATGTAGGCGAGCACCTCGGGCGCGACGGTGAGCTCGGCGATCTGCGCGCGGGCGGCGGCGATGTGCTCGGGGCCGGCGACCGGGCGGACACCCGCCGCGGCGAGGTTGCGCGGGTCGAAGCCGGAGGCGTGCCGGGCGAGGACCTGGAACTCCTGGTCGCGGTCGGGCAGCGGCAGGATCAGCTTGAGCAGGAAGCGGTCGAGCTGGGCCTCGGGCAGCGGGTAGGTGCCCTCGTACTCGACCGGGTTCTGGGTGGCGGCGACCAGGAACGGGGCGGGCAGCGCGCGGGGCTCGCCGTCGACGGTGACCTGGTGCTCCTCCATGGCCTCCAGCAGGGCGGCCTGGGTCTTCGGCGGCGTGCGGTTGATCTCGTCGGCGAGCAGCAGGTTGGTGAAGACCGGGCCGGGCTGGAAGGAGAACTCGGCGGTGCGGGCGTCGTAGACGAGGGAGCCGGTGACATCGCCGGGCATCAGGTCGGGAGTGAACTGGATCCGCTTGGTGTCCAGGCTGAGCGCGGTGGAGAGGGTGCGGATCAGCAGGGTCTTGGCGACGCCGGGCACGCCCTCCAGCAGGACGTGGCCGCCGCAGAGCAGGGCGACGACCAGGCCGGTGACGGCGGCGTCCTGGCCGACCACGGCCTTGGCGATCTCGGCGCGCAGGGCGGTGAGCGCCTGGCGCGGGTCGTCGGTGGTCCCGGGGGTGGCGGTCGCCGTGCCGGGGATGGAGACGGGGGTGGCGGTGGCCTGCTCGGTCACGGCTTCCGTACCTGCCTTTCGAGGGTGTCGAGGTCGTCGGCGAGCCGCAGCAGCGCGGCGTCGTCGGCCGGGGGCGGGCCGTACAGGAGGGCCCGTACGTCCCCGGCGGGTCGGTCGGGGAGGCGGTCGGCGACGGCCGCGCAGAGCGCGGTGGGGTCGGGTGCGCCGGCGGCGGTGGGTGGGACGCCCAGGGTGGGCGCGAGGCGGTGGGCGGCGGCGCGGCGCAGGGCGTCGGCGGCGCGGCCGCGGGCCTTGGCGCGGCGGTAGAGGCGGGCGCGGCCCTCGGTGGTCTCGGCGGCGCGGACCACGACGGGCAGGTTCTCGCTGATGACCGGGCCGAGCCGACGGGCGCGCCAGAGCGCGGTGAGCAGCGTGGCGATGCCGAGCTGGTACGCGGCCCAGCGCCAGCCGTCGGGGATGAAGTCGGTGAACTGCTTGTCGCCGCCGCCGTCGCGGACCGGCGCGGTGTAGTCGGGAAGGTGCCAGGTGAGATGCGGCTGCGAGCCGAGCAGGCCGAGCGCCAGGGAGGCGTTGCCGTCCTTCTTCATCAGCTCGTTGCTGAGGAAGTCGCCGCTGCCGAGGACGACGACCTCGCTGCCCTTGCCGGTCGGCACGACGACCAGCGGGTAGCCGTGGCCGCGCGGGTAGCAGCCCTCGCCGCGGCTGCCGGTGGTGTAGAGCAGGCCGCCGAGGTGGGCGGTGCCGGCCCGGACGGCCTCGGTGAGCGCGCACTGGGCGGGGGTGCTGCGGACGGCGACGTAGGGGGCGCCGCCGCCCTCCTCGGAGGGGCGGACACCCGGGGCGAGGGCGCTGAGCGCCGCGGGACCGGGGGAGATCAGGACCAGTCGGCCGTGCCGGGCGGCGGCGAGGGCGCGCAACTGGTCGGCGCCGAGCAGGTCGGGCTCGGGGACGACGAGGGTGTCGTTGCCGCCGGCGCGGGTGGGGAGGTCGGCGGTGACGTCGACCTGGAGGCCCTCGCGCTGGAGCAGCGCGACGACGGCGTGGGAGCCGGAGGCGTCGTAGGAGCGCGGGTCGAGCGGGGGGTAGCGGCGCTCCTGGTTGAGGCCGGCCAGGACGGCGGAGGCGAGCAGCAGCAGTGCGGCGGTCAGCAGGTACCAGCGCGAGCGGTGCCAGAGGCCGCGGCCGGTGGGTGCGAGGCTGCTGGTGCCGACGGTGCGGCCGGCCGCGGGACCGGGAGCGGTCTGCGCCGGTGCGTCGGGTGTGAGCGGTACCGAGGGCGCGGGCCCGCCGGGTGCCGGCGGTGCGGCCGGGCCGGGGGTGGTGCTGGTCATGCCGTTCCTCCCGCGGCCGCGGCGAACGCCGGGCGGGCGCGTTCCAGGGCCTGGTCGAGGTCGCGCAGCAGCTGGTACGCGGCCCGGTCGGCGGCGCGGTCGCCGTAGGCGATGTCGTCGAAGATGCGGGCCGCCGCGGTGAGGGCGGCGGCGTGCGCGGGCAGGGCCCGGCCGGCTTCGGCGGCGGCCTCGTCGGCGGTGCGGCCGGGGCGGGTGTCGAGCAGGGTGCGTTCCTCCAGGGCCCGGACGACGGCGCGCATCTGCTCGCGGACGGCCTCGGACCACTGGCCGGCCGCGGCGTGCCGCTCGGCGTCGGCCCGGTACTGGTCGGCGCTGCGCGGTCCGGCGCCGCCGAAGACGTCGAGCACGGTGCGGGCGGCCCGCTTCGGTGCGCCGAAGCGCCACCAGAGGGCGGCGGCGATCAGGACGGCGACCACCAGGAAGAGGATCAGGCCGGTGGTGCCGCTGGTGCCGTCGCCGGCGATGGTGGCGAGCGCGTCGTCGATCCGGTCCATGACCCAGTCGTAGACCCGCTGCTGGAGGCTCGGGTCGTGCCGGTGGTAGTCCGCGTTGAGCAACTCGTCGCGGGCGGCGTCGCGGGCCGGGTCACGTGGCACGGTGACCGGAGCGCCGCTCGCCGCCAGCGCTTTCTCCCCCCAGTTCGGCATCCGGTTCAGAGCCTCGCCGGGTTCTGGCCGGTCTGGTCGCCCCAGCCGGTGCCGCCGTACTCGGGCAGACCCGCGGCGCGGGCGAGCTCGATGTCCAGGGCCTCGCGCCGGATCCGCTGGTCGACGTAGAGCAGCACGCCGATGGTGGCGGTGAACGGGATGGTGATGGTGGAGGCGATCACGCCGGCGACCGCCGTGCTGATCAGCACGGCGGTCGGCAGGGTGGCCGGGTCACCGGCGTCGACCTGGCCGACGATGTCGTCGAAGCCGAGGACCAGGCCGACGATCGTGAACGGCACGCTGATGATCCCGGCGACGATGCCGGCCAGCACCTGGCTGAGGAGGTTGATGCCGAACAGCCGCCACCAGGAGCCGCGGACCAGCCGGCGCGAGCGGGAGAGCGCCGTGATGACGCCCTGCTTCTCCAGCATCAAGGCGGGGGCGGCCAGGCTGAGCTGGATCCAGATCCAGATCGCGACCGGGATGCTGAGCAGGCCGACGACGAAGAGCAAGGCCGCGATGGCGGGTTCGTCCGCGCCGGCCAGCAGGTAGCCGATCATCGGGGCGAAGCCGAGCAGCACCACGCCGGCGCCGATCAGGCCGGTCAGCAGGGTGAGGCCGGTCAGCTGGAGCATCCGGGGGCGTGCGCCCCGCCAGGCGTCCCGGACGGTGGCGGACTGCCCGAGGATGGCGCGGCTGACCACCATGGTCAGCAGGGCGGCGGCGACGACGCTGAGCAGCATGGTCACCGGCAGGCTCACCAGGGCCGAGAGCACCGGGGTGAGGTCGCCGGTGTCGCCCTTCACGGCCAGCTGGGTGCCGGTGACGGCGGCCTGCTCGATGACGGCGACGCCGAGCGAAAGGCCGAGCGTGGTGCGCCAGTGCTTGCGGATGGTGGAGACGGCTCCGTCGAGGATCTCGCCGAGGCCGAGCGGGCGCAGCGGGATGACGCCGGGCTTGGGGCTGGTCGGCACGCCCCAGCCGTACTGGCCGTGCGGCCCCTGGCCGCCGTACGCGGGGCCGCCCTGTTGGGGGCCGCCGTAGCCGGGGCCCCAGGCGGGGGGCGCGGCGGGTGCTGCATGGGGTGGTACCGACTGCCCGGGCACGGCGGCGGACGTGTCGGCCGGGGGCCGGGTGTCGTCGCGGGGCGGCTCGGACGAGCTGGGCGAGGCCCAGCCCGGAGTGTCGGTCATCACTGCTCCTCGGAGGGGCGTCAGGGTTCGCGGGGCCGGGTGGATCTTCACCCGCGCGCAGCGCCCATCGTGCCATGGTGGCCGGACGGCCCCCAGGGGTATCCGGTTGCTGAACGGCAACAGGAGCCCGCGGGGCGGTCAGCGCGTCGCCCGGAGGTGGCCCGCAGGTGGCCCGAGCGGTGCCCGGGGCGGTTCGGTCCAGATCATTCGTCCGGTATGGCCTGAATTCGCCGGGTTGTCACTTGGCCGTTCTGGCGCATTGGGACTGCTGTGCGGCAGGTCACAATCCGGTAATGAGAAGATGGACGCATGAAGGGACGCGTCCTCGTCGTTGATGACGACTCCGCACTGGCCGAGATGCTCGGCATTGTGCTGCGTGGTGAGGGTTTTGAGCCGTTTTTCGTCGCGGATGGGGACAAGGCACTAGCCGCGTTCCGGGAGACCAAGCCCGATCTGGTCCTGCTGGACCTGATGCTGCCCGGACGGGACGGTATCGACGTCTGCCGGCAGATCCGGGCCGAGTCCGGCATCCCGATCGTCATGCTGACCGCGAAGACCGACACGGTCGACGTCGTGGTGGGCCTGGAGTCGGGGGCCGATGACTATGTCACCAAGCCGTTCAAGCCCAAGGAGCTGGTGGCCCGAGTACGAGCCCGACTGCGCCGCGCCGAGGAGCCGACTCCCGAGCAGCTGACCATCGGCGATCTGGTGATCGACGTGGCCGGCCACTCCGTGAAGCGGGACGGCCGGGGCATCCCGCTGACCCCGCTGGAGTTCGACCTGCTCGTCGCGCTGGCCCGCAAGCCCTGGCAGGTGTTCACCCGGGAGGTGTTGCTGGAGCAGGTCTGGGGCTACCGCCACGCGGCGGACACCCGACTGGTGAACGTCCACGTCCAGCGGCTCCGGTCCAAGATCGAGAAGGACCCGGAGCGCCCCGAGATCGTGGTGACCGTTCGTGGCGTCGGCTACAAGGCCGGGCCCAGCTGACGTGACGTACCAGGCTGACGACACCCCGTCGGAGTCCGCGACGGACGGGGGCTCCGCGGTGCGCGGGGACGTGCTGAGTTCCACCACGCGGAGCCGCCACCGACGCGGGCCCGCCGTGCTGCTCACGCCCGTGATCCGTCAGCTGCGCCGGCCCCTGCGCCGGGTGGCGGCGCTGTACCACCGCTCCATCCAGCTGCGGGTGGTCGCGGCCACCCTGATGCTCTCCGTCGTGGTGGTGCTGGTGCTGGGCGTGGTGGTGGTGGCCCAGGTGCGCAACGGGCTGCTGGAGACCAAGCAGGACTCGGCGCGCAGCCAGGCCCGGGCCGGCTTCCAGACCGAGCTGAAGAAGATCGACGAGGCGAAGGACCTGCGGCTCAAGGTCGGCGCGGCCGCCGACCAGACCGTCGAGGACACCGGCACCTGGCTGCTCGGGCAGGTCGGCGACCTCGCGGCCAGCGGGCAGAACGTCTACTCGGTGATCGCCATGGTGCGCGACGGCAAGGCCGTCCTGCCGGAGACCGCCGGCCTCGGGCCGCGCTACACCGGTGACATCTCGCCGATCAGCATCCCCGACACCCTGCGGGCCAAGGTCTCGGCGGAGCCCGGCCAGATCTTCGACCAGCCGACGCTGATCCACCGGTCCGTCGACAGCGGCGGACACACCGAGCCCGGCCTGGCCATCGGCATGCAGTTCACCGGCCCCAACGGCATCTCCTACGAGCTGTACTACGTCTTCTCGTTCGGCCAGGAGACCGACACCCTCGGCCTGGTCACCGGGACGCTCGCCACCGCCGGCGTCTTCGTGGTGATCCTGATGGGCGGGATCGCCTGGTTGGTCGTGCGCCAGGTGGTCACCCCGGTCCGGATGGCCGCCGGGATCTCGGAGCGGCTGGCCGCAGGGCACCTGGAAGAGCGGATGAAGGTCACCGGGACGGACGACATCGCCCGCCTCGGCGAGTCCTTCAACCGGATGGCCAACGCGCTGCAGGCACAGATCCGCCAGCTGGAGGAGCTGTCCCGGGTGCAGCGGCGGTTCGTCTCGGACGTCTCGCACGAGCTGCGCACTCCGCTGACCACCGTCCGGATGGCCGCGGACCTGATCTACGACAGCCGCGAGGACCTGGACCCGATGGCGGCCCGCTCGGCCGAGCTGCTCCAGGGTCAGCTGGACCGCTTCGAGTCGCTGCTCGCCGACCTCCTGGAGATCAGCCGGTTCGACGCCGGCGCCGCGATCCTGGACGCCGAGCCGGTCGACCTGCGCGAGATCGTGACCCGGGTGGTGGAGGCCGCCGACCCGCTGGCCCAGGCCAAGGGCAGCGCCGTGGTGATCCGCGGCGACGGCGAGCCGGTGCTGGCGGAGGTCGACTCCCGCCGGATCGAGCGCATCCTGCGCAACCTCGTGGTCAACGCGCTGGAGCACGGCGAGGGCCGGGACGTCGTGGTCCGGCTGGGCTCGGCGGACGGCGCCGTCGCGGTCGGCGTGCGCGACTACGGCATCGGACTCAAGCCCGGTGAGGCGTCCCGGGTCTTCCACCGCTTCTGGCGGGCCGACCCGTCCCGCGTGCGGACCACCGGCGGTACCGGCCTGGGCCTGTCCATCGCGGTCGAGGACGCGCACCTGCACGGCGGCTGGCTGCAGGCCTGGGGCGAACCCGGCGGCGGCTCGCACTTCCGGCTCACCCTGCCGCGCACCCGCGGCGGCGAGATCAGCCGGGCACCGTTCCGGCTGGAGCCGGAGGACTCGCGCAACAACCGGGGCCTCGGCTCCAACGGGGTGCCCTACCGGCGGGCGATCCGTCCGGGCGGCGCCACCGCGCTGACCGCCGCCGAGGAGGCGGCCGTCCCGGAGACCCCGGAGGGCTCCGGCGACAGCGGGTTCGGCAGCGGCCTCGGTGGTGTGCTGAGCATCGGCCCGGGGCTGGGCGCCCGCCGGCTGCCCGAGGGGCCGCGGACCGACCCCTCGGACGTACGGGCCGTGGGCGCCGGGTACGGTGCCACCGGAGCCCAGGTCATGGTGGACCCGACGCCCGGCTGGCCCTCGGTGGCCCAGCGGACGGCGGAACCGGGTGCGGCGGGGACGGCGGAGGCCGTGCACGGCACGGCCGGGACGGACACGGAGGGGTCGCAGCGTGCGAAGGACCAGCAGGACTGAGCCGCGGCTGGCCGCGGTGGCCGGCGTGGTGCTGGGCACCCTGCTGGCCGGCGGCTGCGCGGCGATGCCGGACTCCGGCGGCGTCGGCAAGGTCGAGCTGGCACAGGACGCGGTGGACAAGAACCTGCAGGTGAGGGTCTTTCCGATGGCGCCCCCGAAGGGCGCCAAGCCGCGCGATCTGCTGGCCGGCTTCCTGGACGCCGTCACCGCGGACGAGAGCTACGACACCGCCCGGATGTACCTCACGGACGAGGCGGCGGCGAAGTGGAAGCCCGACGCGCGCATCCAGGTGCTCTCCGCCACCCCCTCGCTGGCCACCCAGACCGTGGCCGAGGCCGACACCTCGTTCGCGGCCCCGGTGTCCGGCAAGGTCGTCGCCGAGGTGGACGCCAAGCACTCGTACACCTTCCTGGACGGGCAGAAGGACGTGGACTTCCAGTTCTCGTTCGTCCGGGACAAGAAGAGCGGCGAGTGGCGGATCGACGCGCTGCCCGACGGCGTGCTCATGAACGAGACCAACTTCCGTCTCAGCTACCGCCAGGTCGACCGCTTCTTCTACGCGGCCGACGACCCGTCCGCGCCCGGGGGCTCGGCCGTCGGCAGCCCGGAGGTCCTGATCGCCGACCCGATCTACCTGCGGCGCCGAATAGACCCGGTGACCTCGGCCGCCAAGGCCGTGGTCGCCGGTCCGTCCGACTGGCTGGCGCCGGTGGCCCGGACCGCCTTCCCGCCCGGCACCGCCGTCGAGCGGGTGAGCCTCGACGAGGCCCGCACCGCCCACGTGGTGCTCGCCGGCGTGGACCTCGGCGGCGCGATCCTCTGCAAGCGGATGGCCGCCCAGCTCTTCTACACCCTCGCCGACCAGGGCAAGGGGCAGGTGGAGAAGCTGGACCTGAAGGGCCCCCGCAACACCGGCTGCCAGGCGACCCGCGGCGACCTGTCCAGGACCGGCCCCGGCGCGCTGGCCGGAGCGGCCTCCCAGAAGCAGTTCTTCCAGCGGGCCGACAACGGCGTCCTGGTGGAGGCCCAGGAGACGGGTGACGGCACCGCGGTGCGCGGCCCGCTCGGCAAGCCGCAGCCGACCGGCAAGGAGCCGCTCGGCACGATCGCGGTCGCGCGCGACGGCGAGCGGGCCGCGGCGATCGGCGGAAAGGGCCACCTGCTCTACACGGTGTCGCTGTCGGACGGCGCGCAGACCATGCCCGAGCCGGTACTCACCACCCCGGTCCGGTCGGGCCAGAAGGACGAGGACGGCCTGACCTCGCCCAGCTGGGACGGCCACGGCGACCTCTGGCTGGTGGACCGCGATCCGCAGAACCGCCGGGTGGTGATGGTGCGCGGCAACCTGCCCCCGGTCACGGTGCCGGTCGACGGTCCCGACGGGCAGGCCCTGCAGGACCTCAAGATCTCCTCGGACGGCGTCCGGATCGCCCTGGTGTTCAGGGACCAGCGCGGGGCGCAGTCGCTCTGGCTCGGTCTGGTGGAGCACGGCGGCACCAAGGACGTGCCCACCGCGCGGATCACCGGGCTGCGCCGCGTCGCCCCGGCGGTCACCGAGGTCTCCTCGGTGTCCTGGGCGGAGGCCGACCAGCTGCTGGTGCTGGGCAAGGAGAAGGGCCGCCTGCAGCAGCTGCACTACATCAGCACGGACGGCTCGCAGAGCAGTGAGGCCCCGTCCCAGGGCGGTGAGGGGATGGCCTCGGCGGAGGCGGCGGAGTCGCGTGCCGACACCATGGACCAGGCCCCGCCGGTGCTCGCCCGGCAGGCCGCCGACGGGAAGATCTACCGGCTGGTCAACAGCCAGTGGCGGGAGCTCGTCCTGAACTTCCGGGCGTCCTCCTTCCTCTATCCGGGCTGAGCCGGCCGGTATCCGGGCTGAGCCGGCCGGCCCGCGGGCCGTGGCCCGAGCGGGGCCGACCATCGGGGCGGGCCTACCAGGGGCGCGTCCCTCCGGAGCGGTGGCCGGCCGGACCGGCGGGCCGGTGCGGGACGGCGGCCGCCACCGTCGCGGCCGCCTTCGGCGGGAGCCCGGCGCGGGCCAGCGCCCGGGCGGCCTCCGCGAGACTGGCGCCGGTGGTCACCAGATCGTCCACCAGGACCGGCTGACGGCCGGTCAGCCTGCAGTGCGCGCGCGGCAGGACGGTGAGCGCGCCGTGCAGGTTGCGCCGCCGCTCGACGGCGCTGAGCCCGGCCTGATCCGCGACCGGCCGGGTGTGCCGCAGCAGGGCGGCGGCCCGGGCGTCCACCCCGGCCCGGCGCAGCGACCGGGCGGCCGCGCCGGCCAGCCGGAGCGTCGGATCGTGCCCGCGGGCCCGGACGGCGGAGCGGGCGGAGGGCATCGGCACCAGCAGCAGCGGTGCCAGCCCGGCCCGCGGCCCGAGCGAGGAGCGCACGGCCCGGGCGAGTGCTTCGCCGAGCGGCCCGGCCAGTCGCAGCGCGCCGCGCTCCTTGTGGGCGAGCAGCAGCTGCCGGACCGGGTCGGCGTACGGAGCGGCGGCGTGCACCCAGGGCAGCGCGGTGGGGCCGGCCCGGGCGGTGGCCAGGGCGTGCCGGCAGGCCGGGCAGAGCTGGGTGCGGTCGGCGCCGCAGCCGGCGCAGCGGGCCGGCAGCAGTACCTCCAGCACCTCCAGCAGCCCGGCCAGTGCGTGGCCGAACGGCCCCTGGGCGGTCTGCGGGCGGGCGGGGAACGGTGTGGGCGGCACGGCTACTCCTGGCGGCGACAGGCACGGAGAGTGAGCAAAGGATGCGCCGTACGGGGGGTGTTGTCCAGGTATTTACCCATGCTTCACTCCTAAGAGGGTAGACAGGGTGCAACAGCTTGGCTGCCAGCCCACGGCATCGGGTCACCCCGTATTCCCGTTTGGGGAGGCGAAAACCCCGTGTGAGGTGTTCGATGAGGCTCCAGGGGGTTTCAACCGTCCCTGGTGGGGAGGAAGTGAGGTGAGGGCCAGTCGTTCCCGTCGCTCGCGGCGGAGGCGGAGGGCTAGCAGTGGATTGGCTGGTCCGGCTGGGTCTCAGCCCGATCCGGTAGCACCCGGATCGGCGTCAGCACGAGGGATCGGAGTTCTGCGTGGACATCGTCGTCAAGGGCCGCAAGACCGAGGTGCCCAAGAGGTTCCGCGAGCACGTGGCCGAGAAGCTGGAGAAGGTCCAGAAGTTCGACGGCAAGGTGATCAGCCTCGACGTCGAGGTGTCCAAGGAGCACAACCCGCGTCAGGCCGACCGGTCCGAGCGGGTGGAGATCACTCTCCGTACCCGCGGTCCGGTGATCCGGGCCGAGGCCGCCGCCGGTGACCCGTACGCGGCGCTCGACCTGGCTTCGGCGAAGCTCGACGCGCAACTGCGCAAGTCCGCAGACCGGCGCCGGGTGCACAAGGGCGGCAACGGCCGCACTCCGATCAGCGTCGCCGAGGCGACCGCGGCCCTGGCCGCGCTGCCCGAGACGACGCAGCCGGAGGGCGAGACCAACGGGGCCGTCCGCAAGACCATGATGGGATCCCTGGAAGTGGAGGGCGAAGGCCCGCTGGTGGTCCGGGAGAAGACCCACCCGGCCGCCCCGATGGCGCTGGACCAGGCGCTCTACGAGATGGAACTGGTCGGCCACGACTTCTACCTGTTCGTGGAGAAGGACAGCGGCCTGCCGAGCGTCGTCTACCGCCGGCACGGTTACAACTACGGCGTCATCCACCTGAAGGCCGACGGATCGGCCGGGCCGGGTGGCGGTGCCGGCGGCGCGATCGGTGGAGCCGACGACGAGGACTGATCGCCCGAGCAGTGTGGGAGTGGTGACCCCGGCGGCCGTTGCCGCCGGGGTCACCGGCGTTCCGGGCCGGTCGCGGGGCCTCGGCGGGCCGGTCCGGCCTGGTCCGGGCAGGTCCGGGCCCCGGGGGGGTCACCCGATGCGGGGGAATCGGCGGCGGAGGGTGACCGGAGGACGTCCGGGGCGTGGAATGATTGGCGGACGACGACCGGCGACGGGGGAGGAGCGGATGGGGGATCACTTCGGGCTGGGGCCCGGTGCGGGGCCGGTCGGGGGGGTGGCGAGGGGGTCGGGGGAGGACCTTGACTACGCCCCGCACCGGAGGGAGCCGATCCGCGTCCTGGTGGTGGACGACCACGCGCTGTTCCGCCGCGGCCTGGAGATCGTGCTCGCCGAGGAGGAGGACATCACGGTCGTCGGCGAGGCGGGGGACGGCGCGGAGGCCGTGCTGAAGGCTGCCGACCTGCTGCCCGACATCATCCTGATGGATGTTCGGATGCCTCGCCGCAGCGGGATCGAGGCCTGCACGGCGATCAAGGACGTGGCGCCCAGCACCAAGATCATCATGCTGACGATAAGCGACGAGGAAGCCGACCTCTACGAGGCGATCAAGGCGGGCGCCACCGGCTACCTGCTCAAGGAGATCTCCACCGACGAGGTCGCCACCGCGATCCGGGCGGTCGCCGACGGTCAGTCGCAGATCAGCCCGTCGATGGCGTCCAAGCTGCTCACCGAGTTCAAGTCGATGATCCAGCGTCGCTCCGACGACCGGGACCTGGTGCCCGCGCCCCGGTTGACCGACCGGGAGTTGGAGGTGCTGAAACTGGTGGCCACCGGGATGAACAACCGGGAGATCGCCAAGGAGCTGTTCATCAGCGAGAACACCGTGAAGAACCACGTGCGCAACATCCTGGAGAAGCTCCAACTGCACTCCCGGATGGAGGCCGTGGTCTACGCGATGCGGGAGAAGATCCTCGAAATAGGGTGACGGGCCCGCGGCCCGCCCGGAGGCTCAGTCGGCCAGCAGCTTCTCCAGCGCCGGGCGCAGGGCCTCGTCGCCGAGGGCCTCCACGCGGACGCCGTCGCAGCCCACCCAGGCGGCCGCCTCGCGCAGGGCGGTGGCCAGCGCCTCGACGTGCCGCGCGGAGTCCAGCGAGACCTGACGTGCCACCAGCGTCCTGTCCTCCCGGGCCGGATCGACCCGGCCCACCAGTCGCCCGCCGGCCAGCAGCGGCATCGCGAAGTAGCCGTGCACCCGCTTGTGCTTGGGGGTGTACGCCTCCAGCCGGTGCGTCATGCCGAAGATCCGCTCGGTGCGCGGGCGGTCCCAGATCAGCGAGTCGAACGGGGAGAGCAGCGTGGTGCGGTGCCGGCCGCGCGGCGCGGTGGCGAGTGCGGCCGGATCGGCCCAGGCCGCGGCGGGGGCGCCGGCCGGGCCCCAGCCCGCGACCTCCACCGGGACCAGGCCGGAGTCGGCGAGCACCGAGTCCAACTGCTCGGCCTTCAGCCGGTGGTAGTCCAGTAGGTCGGCCCGGGTGGCCACGCCGAGCGCGGCCCCGGCCTGCGCGACCAGGGTGCGCAGACAGTCCTCGTCGGACGGCTCCGGCTCGAACAGCTCGGCGGGGACGGCCTGTTCGGCCAGCGCGTAGACCCGCTTCCAGCTCCGGCGCTCGGTGCAGACCACGTCGCCGAAGGCCAGCGCGCGCTCCACCGCGATCTTGGTGTCGGACCAGTCCCACCAGTCGGCCGTCTTCTTGGCGCCGCCCAGCCCGGTCGAGGTGAGCGGCCCCTCGTCGCGCAGCTTGGCCAGCACCGACCGGTAGGTGGCGGCGTCCACCTGCATGCCCCAGACGTGGGCGCGCTCGCGGTAGCGGCGGCGGCGGAACGCGAAGAGCGGCCACTCCTCGATCGGCAGGATGCAGGCCGCGTGCGACCAGTACTCGAAGCTCGCCCCGGCGCCCCAGTAGGCCGCTTCGACAGCGGGCCGGCCGACGGCGCCGAGCCGCGCGTAGGGGACCAGCTCGTGCGAGCGGGCCAGCACCGAGATGGTGTCGAGCTGGACGGCGCCGAGGTGGCGCAGCACCCCGCGCACGCCGCCCCGGCGGTCCGGTGCGCCGAGCAGGCCCTGCGCCCGCAGGGCGATGCGGCGGGCCTCGTCTGCGCCGAGGGTCGTGGCGGGAGTCATGACGGTCATGTCGGCGAGCGTAGAGGGCGGCACCGACAACGCCCCCGTCCCCGGCCGCCGCTGCGGGCGGGGACGGTCGCGGGGGCGGGGCGGCGGGGCCCCTCGTTGCCCACGTAGGCCACCCACTCCAGCCGGCGCAGGCCCAGCTCGGTGAGCCCGTGGCGGGCGACCGCGCGGGCGGCCTCGACGGTGAAGCCGCGGCCGCGGTACTCCCTGGTGGCCCACCAGCCGATCTCGGCGCAACCCGGCCGGCCGGGGGTGCGGACGAGCCCCTGGGTGCCGACCAGGGCCCCGCCGGAGCGCTCGACCACGCACCAGACGAGGGCGTCACCGGTGCGCCGGCCGTTGGTGGCCAGGTCGTTGACGAAGTACTCCGCGTCCTTGCGCAGGTACGGGCTGGGGACGACCGTCCAGCGCTGGATCTCCTCGTCCTGGCAGGCTTCGAAGATCGCGTCCAGGTCGGACTCCTGCGGCGGCCGCAGGAGCAGGCGCTCGGTGACGAGGGTGCCGGGGGGCTCGGGTTGCTCTGCCATGAGCGGATTATTCCGTGCAGAAAGGAAACCGGGCATCCTGATAATCCCCTCGGCCTCCCAACTACCCGGACGGCTGACCGTTTTGCCCCGGTGAACGGTGCTATCGGGCATGTGCCCACAGGGGTGACACGGGAATAGCGTGCTGACGCACCTCCCGGGGCGTTGGACTCCTCGCATACGATGGCCCGTGCGGTGGGGTAAACCCGTCGTGCAGTCGTCCAGTGCCAATACAGGCAAGGAGCCCGCCCAAGTGTCCGTCTTCGACAAGATCCTGCGCGCCGGCGAAGGCAAGATCCTTCGCAAGCTGCAGCGGATTGCTGCCCAGGTCAACTCCATCGAAGAGGACTTCGTCAACCTCACCGACGCCGAGCTGCGCGCGCTGACCGACGAGTACAAGCAGCGGATCGCCGACGGTGAGTCCCTGGACGACATCCTCCCGGAGGCGTTCGCGACCGTTCGCGAGGCCGCCCGGCGAGTGCTCGGCCAGCGGCACTACGACGTCCAGATCATGGGTGGCGCCGCGCTGCACCTCGGCTACGTCGCCGAGATGCGCACCGGTGAGGGCAAGACCCTGGTCGGCACCCTGCCCACGTACCTCAACGCGTTGACCGGCAAGGGCGTGCACCTGATCACCGTCAACGACTACCTCGCCGAGCGCGACTCGGAGTGGATGGGCCGGGTGCACCGCTTCCTCGGCCTCGAAGTCGGCGTGATCCTGGGCAACATGACGCCCGCCGAGCGCAAGCGCCAGTACGCGATGGACATCACGTACGGCACCAACAACGAGTTCGGCTTCGACTACCTGCGCGACAACATGGCCTGGTCGAAGGACGAACTCGTCCAGCGCGGACACAACTTCGCGGTGGTCGACGAGGTCGACTCGATCCTCATCGACGAGGCCCGCACCCCCCTGATCATCTCCGGTCCGGCGGACCAGGCGACCAAGTGGTACGCCGACTTCGCCAAGCTGGTGCAGCGCCTGAAGATCGAGCGCGACTACGAGGTCGACGAGAAGAAGCGCACCGTCGGCGTGCTGGAGGAGGGTGTCACCCGGGTCGAGGACTACCTCGGCATCGACAACCTCTACGAGTCGGTGAACACCCCGCTGGTCGGCTTCCTGAACAACGCCATCAAGGCCAAGGAGCTGTACAAGCGGGACAAGGACTACGTCGTGATGAACGGCGAGGTCATGATCGTCGACGAGCACACCGGCCGCATCCTGGCCGGCCGCCGCTACAACGAGGGCATGCACCAGGCGATCGAGGCCAAGGAGGGGGTGGAGGTCCAGAACGAGAACCAGACGCTGGCCACCATCACCCTGCAGAACTTCTTCCGCCTGTACGACAAGCTCTCCGGCATGACCGGTACCGGCACCACCGAGGCGGCCGAGTTCCACCAGATCTACAAGCTCGGCGTGGTGCCCATCCCGACCAACAGGTCGCCGCTGCGCATCGACCAGCCCGACCTGATCTACAAGTCCGAGCCGGCCAAGTTCGCCGCCGTGGTCGAGGACATCGCCGAGAAGCACGAGAAGGGCCAGCCGGTGCTGGTCGGCACCGTGTCGGTGGAGAAGTCCGAGTACCTGTCGCAGGAGCTGCGCAAGCGCGGCATCCCGCACGAGGTGCTGAACGCCAAGCACCACGAGCGCGAGGCGCAGATCGTCGCGCAGGCGGGCCGCAAGGGCGCCGTGACCGTCGCCACCAACATGGCCGGTCGTGGTACCGACATCATGCTCGGCGGCAACTCCGACCACCTCGCGGCGGCCGAGCTGGCCCAGCGCGGCATCACCCCGGTGGACACCCCGGAGGAGTACGAGGAGGCGTTCCCGGCCGCGCTGGAGAAGGCCAAGGCGTCCGTGAAGGCGGAGCAGGACGAGGTCAAGGAGGCCGGTGGCCTCTACGTCCTCGGCACCGAGCGGCACGAGTCCCGCCGGATCGACAACCAGCTGCGCGGCCGCTCCGGCCGTCAGGGCGACCCGGGCGAGTCCCGCTTCTACCTGTCGCTCGGCGACGACCTGATGCGCCTGTTCAAGGCCGGCATGGTCGAGCGCGTGCTCTCGATGGCCAACGTGCCCGAGGACGTGCCGATCGAGTCCAAGATGGTCACCCGCGCCATCGCCTCGGCGCAGACCCAGGTCGAGCAGCAGAACTTCGAGATCCGCAAGAACGTCCTCAAGTACGACGAGGTGCTGAACCGCCAGCGCGAGGTCATCTACGGCGAGCGCCGTCGCGTGCTGGAGGGCGAGGACCTGCAGGAGCAGGTCGGCCACTTCATGGACGACACCGTCGAGGCGTACGTCAAGGCGGCCACCGGCGAGGGCTTCGAGGACGACTGGGACCTCGAGAAGCTCTGGACCGCGCTGAAGCAGCTCTACCCCGTCACCCTGGACCTGGAGGAGCTGGAGGAGGAGGCCGGCGGCAGCGCCGGGCTCACCCCGGAGTTCCTCACCAAGGTCATCCAGGAGGACATCCAGGCGCAGTACGGCGCCCGCGAGGACCAGCTCGGCGCGGAGATCATGCGCGAGCTGGAGCGCCGGGTCGTCCTCTCGGTGCTGGACCGCCGCTGGCGCGAGCACCTCTACGAGATGGACTACCTCCAGGAGGGCATCGGCCTGCGGGCCATGGCGCAGCGCGACCCGCTGGTCGAGTACCAGCGCGAGGGCTTCGACATGTTCACCGCGATGATGGAGGGCATCAAGGAGGAGTCCGTCGGCTACCTGTTCAACCTGGAGGTCCAGGTCGAGCAGCAGGTCGAGGAGGTGCCGGTCGAGGACGCCGAGGTGCTGCTCGACAAGCTGGAGAAGGACGCCGCCCGCCCGGAGATCAAGGCCAAGGGCCTGGAGGCCCCCAAGCCGCAGCGGCTGCACTACACGGCCCCCTCGGACGAGGTCGGTGGCGGAGTCGTCGAGGGCGACTTCGAGGACCTCGCTGCGGAGGACGAGGGCGACGGGCTGACCCGCGCCGAGCGCCGCAAGGCCGCGAAGTCGGCCAAGGGCCGCCGCCGCAAGAGCTGAGGCGGGGCCGGCCGGCCCGGTCCGCCGCCACGCAGGGCGCCACTCCCGTAGGGGGGTGGCGCCCTGCGCCGTCTCAGCGGTGCCGGCGGCCACCGCGACGGTGGCTCGGGTGACCCCCGTGGCCCAGGCGGCTCCCGGAGCCCGTGCGGCCCCGGTGGCGCCGCTGTGGGCGCCGCCGGGGGCAACCGCCGCGGGGCGGTTGCCGGAGTCCGTCACGGCCCCGCTCGGGAGCCCCGTGGTACCCGCTGCGGCGCCCGGCGGGGTGCCGGCCGGGCGCGGCGCGACGATCGTGCCGGGCGGATTCACCGGGCCTCCACGGCGGTGCACTGCCACTGCCCGGCCTGCCCGCGCAGCTCCAGCCGGAACGCCACCATGTGGTGCCGGCTGCCGAGGTCGACCCGGACGCAGGCCTCGATCGCGTCGGGGGAGGGTGACCTGTCGTGCACCGGCCCGAGCCGGGGCCGGTCGGCGGCGCCGCCGCGCCGCAGGATGCCGATCCGGACGAGCGAAGCGAGCTGGCCGTAGCCGTCCAGGCTGGTGTGGCGCATCAGCTGGCCGGACGGCCGGGCGCCGGTCAGCACCTCGACCAGCTGGTGGGCGAAGCGGGTGCTCAGCCCGGCGTGGAGACCCGGGCCGGCGGGGGCGGCGCAGGCCGTCCGGGGGTGGCGCGGGCGCCGGCCGCCGGGCGGGTGGTGGCCGGCCCGGGCGGTGGCGTGCGGGCGGAGCGGGTGGGCCGCCGACAGGCCGGGGCGGCCGGGTCGGCTGCCGGCCGGCCCGGCGGGCTGCTGGGCGGGCTGGTGGGCGGGGAGCGGAGCGGAGGGGAGCGGGCAGGTGGTCACGGGGCCCTCCCGGGGCGGCTGGTGCGGGTGCGGATGGTCCTTGGTAGCCCGGCGCCGAGCGGGGCGGCAAGCAGGTACGGCCCCGTCGGCGGGCCTGCCCGAGGTCTCACCTATCCGGGTGAACCGACCAGTGCGGCAAGGGCCGGCGGGCTCGCCCGGAGGGCGCCCGGTTGACGTGCGGGGGCCGGTGGGAAGGCCCGAAAGGGGACGGTCCGGGTCACCGGGACGGGTGGCGCGGCCGCCCGGCGCGACGTTGCGCCGTCGGGCCCCCGGCGCGCAGGATCGGATCCGGACCGGGAATCGCGGAGGACGGACGACGCCAGCCCGGACGAGGACAGGCGGTCGGCATGACGACATGGGCAGCGCGGACACGGGCGTCGGCGGCGCCGCCCGCCGACGCCCGGCCCCGGCGGGGACTGGTGCTGGGCGGTGGCGGCATGCTGGGCGCGGCCTGGACGGTCGGCGCGCTCTGCGCCGTCGAGGAGGCGGCCGGCTGGCGGCCGGGCGGCGCCGAGGTGCTGCTCGGGACGTCGGCGGGCGCGATCCTCGCCGCGATGCTGGCCGGCGGCGTCCGTACCGACCAGCTCCGCGACCACCAGCGCGGTCTGCCGATCACGGCCGGGCCGCTGGCCGGGGTGGCCTTCGACTACGAGACGGCGGCCGGCGGTGCGCTGCCCCCGCGTCCGCGGGCCGGCATCGGCTCGCCGGGCCTGCTGCGGGACGCCGTCCGCCATCCGCGCGAGTACCCGCTGCTGACCATGGTGTCGGCGATGGCACCGCACGGCCGCGGCTCGCTGGAGCCGGTCGGCGAGCTGGTGCGCGGCCTGCTGGGCCCGGGCGGCTGGCCGGACGGCTCGCCCCTGCGGGTGGCCGCGGTGGACTACCGCGGCGGTCACCGGGTGGTCTTCGGCGATCCGGACGCGCCGGCCGCCGCGGTCGCCGAGGCGGTGATGGCCTCCTGCGCGATCCCCGGCTGGTTCGCCCCGGTCCGGATGAACGGTTCGGCGTACGTGGACGGCGGCTGCTGGTCGGCGACCAACGTCGACCTGATGCTCGGCCGCGGCCTGGACGAGGTCTACGTGCTCGCTCCGATGGCGCTGCGGCTGCACCCGCGCGGGCGGGCCGAGCCCGGGCGCGGCACCGTGGCGGCGCTGCGCGAGTGGCGCGCCCGGGACCGCCCGCGCGGGGTGCTCGCCCAGTTGGTCGGCCGCTACCGACGCGCGGTGACCCGGCAGCTGCTGCGCGAGACCAGGCTGCTGCGGGCGAGCGGCGTCCGGGTGCACCTGCTCGCGCCGACCCTGGCGGACCTGGCGGTGATGGGCCCGAACATGATGGACCCGGCCCGCCGTGGCGCCGTGCTGGAGAGCGCGCTGCGGACCAGCCGGGCGGCCCTGGACGGCGTGCGGTGACCCGACCCCGGCGCGCGGGGGCGCGGGCGGGCGTGAGCGCGTGATCACGGATGCCGCCCCGGCGCTTATTCTTGGGGCGCTGGAAGCTGTGCCGCTGGACGAACCGGAGAGTGTCACCGATGCGCGTGTACGTGCCCACCACCCTGACCGGCCTGGCAGCGGCGCACCCGGGCGGCGCCCTGGAGCAGTCCGCGGCGTACGCCGTGACCCCCGCGCTGCGCGAGTGGTACGTCAGTGACGACCTGGAGGAACTGGAGTACGCGGCGCTGAACCGGGCCGCGCAGTCCTCGCTGCGGCTGCTGGCCGTCGACCCGGACGCGCCGCGCCGCCGGGTGGTGGTGGCGCTGGACGTCGCGGACTCGGCGGTGCGGCCGTTCCCCGGTGACGAGTACCAGGACCAGGCCTCGCTCGGCCGGGTGGTGCTGGCCGGGCCGGTGCGGCTGGCGAAGGCGGCCGCGGTGCACGCGGACGTGGCCGACCAGGACGTGGTCGCGGACGTCGAGGCGGCGGTCGCGGCCGTCGCGGCGGCCGACGAGGGCGACCAGGACGCCCAGTTCACCGTGGACGGCGCCGAGGACCACGACCTGCTCTGGTTCGCCACCCAGGAGATCCCCGCCCTGCTGGCCTGACCGGGGCCGACGCGCGCCGACGCGCGCCGACGCGCGCCGACGCGCGCCGCCGGGCCGGTCGGGAACCCCCGTCCTACCGGGCTGTCGGTGGCCGGGGTTACCGTTCCCTGCGTGCGCACTCATATCGTCTGGGACTGGAACGGCACGCTCTTCCACGACATGGAGGCGGTGCTCGGCGCGAGCAACGCCGCGTTCGCGACCGTCGGCATCGAGCCGATGTCCATGCAGGAGTACCGCGAGCAGTACGAGATCCCGATTCCCCGCTTCTACCAGCGGCTGCTCGGCCGGATGCCCTCCGAGGCCGAGTGGCTGCGGCTCGACGACGCCTTCCACGTCCGCTACCTGGAGCTGAGCACGGCGTGCGGGCTGACCGCCGGGGTGCTGGACCTGCTGAGCCGCTGGCGCGAGGCCGGGCACAGCCAGTCGCTGCTGTCGATGTACGAGCACCACAAGCTGCTGCCGGTGGTCGAGGGGTTCGGCCTGACCGGCCACTTCCTCCGGGTGGACGGCCGTAGCGGCCCGGCCGGCGGCCCGAAGGCGGAGCACCTGACCAGGCACCTGGCCGCGCTCGGCGCGCAGGTGGACCCGGCCCGCACGGTGCTGATCGGCGACGCCGCGGACGACGCGCTGGCGGCGCTGAGCGCGGGCGCGCACGCGGTGCTGTACACCGGGGGCTCGCACACCCGGGAGAAGCTGGAGCCGGTCGGCGTCCCGGTGGTGGACAGCCTGGCCGAGGCCGTCGAGCTGGCCGGGCGAATAGCGGGCTGAGCCGGGCCCGGGCATCGCCCGCCGCCGGGCGGGGCCGCCGCGCCGGGCCGGGCGGGCGTGGCGCGAACCACGTCCACCGGTGGCGTGTCTGAGCGGGCGAACCGGCCCGCCGCTCGTCAGTCTGGATTGACGCCAGGCCACCACGACGAGCGGAGCCGCCATGCCCATCGACGCAGTCACCCAGGTCCCGACCCCGGGCAACGAGCCGGTGCACGGCTACGCGCCCGGCAGCCCGGAGCGGGCCCGGCTGGTGCGCCGGCTGGACGAGCTGGCGGCCGAGCAGATCCCGCTGCCGATGACCATCGCCGGCGAGCAGCGGTTCGGCGGCGGCGAGCGGATCGACGTCGTCCAGCCGCACCACCACGCGGCCAAGCTCGGCGTGCTCGGGAACGCCACCCGGGAGGACGCCCGGGCCGCGGTGGACGCGGCGCTGGCGGCCGGGCGCGAGTGGCGCGGGCTGTCCTTCGACGACCGGGCGGCGGTCTTCCTGCGCGCCGCCGACCTGCTGGCCGGGCCCTGGCGGGAGACGCTCAACGCGGCCACCATGCTGGGCCAGTCCAAGACGGCCCAGCAGGCCGAGATCGACTCGGCCTGCGAGCTGATCGACTTCTGGCGGTTCAACGTGCGGTTCGGCCGCGAGATCCTGGCCGACCAGCCGGTCTCCTCGGCCGGGGTGTGGAACCGCACCGACCACCGCCCGCTGGAGGGGTTCGTCTACGCGATCACCCCGTTCAACTTCACCGCCATCGCGGGCAACCTGCCGACCGCGCCCGCCCTGATGGGCAACACCGTGGTCTGGAAGCCGGCCCCCACCCAGACCCTCGCCGCGCACTACCTGATGCGCCTGCTGGAGGCGGCCGGCCTGCCGCCCGGGGTGATCAACATGGTGACCGGCGACGGGCAGCAGCTCTCCCAGGTGGCGCTCACCGACCCCGCCCTCGCGGGGCTGCACTTCACGGGCTCCACCGCGACCTTCCAGTCGCTCTGGCAGACCGTGGGCGCCAACATCGGCGGGTACCGGACGCACCCGCGGATCGTCGGCGAGACCGGCGGCAAGGACTTCCTGCTCGCCCACCGCTCGGCCGACCCGGCGGTCCTGAGGACCGCACTGGTCCGCGGGGCCTTCGAGTACCAGGGGCAGAAGTGCTCGGCGCTCTCCCGCGCCTACCTGCCGCGCAGCCTCTGGCAGGCGATCAAGGACGACTTCCTGGCCGAGATGGACGCGCTGGCCGTCGGCGACGTCACCGACCTGTCCAACTTCATGGGCGCGCTGATCGACCGGCGGGCCTTCGAGCGGAACCGCGACGCGATCGAGCGGGCCAAGGGCGACCCGACGGTGGAGCTGGCGGCCGGCGGCCAGTACGACGACGCGATCGGCTGGTTCGTCCGTCCGACCGTGCTGGTCTCCTCCGACCACCGGGGCGAGATCTTCCGCACCGAGTACTTCGGCCCGATCCTGGCCGTCCACGTCTACGAGGACTCCCGCTGGGAGGACGTGCTCGGCCGGGTCGACTCGGGCGCGCCGTACGGCCTCACCGGTGCGGTGATCGCACAGGACCGCTACGCCATCGCGCAGGCGGTGGAGGAGCTGCGCTTCACGGCGGGCAACTTCTACATCAACGACAAGCCGACCGGCGCGGTGGTCGGCCAGCAGCCCTTCGGCGGCGGCCGGGCCTCGGGCACCAACGACAAGGCCGGCGCCGCGCAGAACCTGCTGCGCTGGACCTCGGCCCGGTCGATCAAGGAGACCTTCGTCCCGCCGACCACGTATGTTCACCCGCATATGGGCTGATGGCGAACACGGCGGGTCGGATTGGACAAGGTGTCCAGGACGGAGGGATCTTCCTGGAGGATTGCGCCTCCCTGTCCCCTGACACCTTCGAATCCTCCCGTTAGGCTGGCTGGCGTCGTCGGGTGGCTGCAGGCCGAACGTCTCGTCCTACCCGCTGCGGAGGTATTTCATGCGCGCCATGGAGACCTTTCAGCCGGTTGGTGCGGCAGGATTGCGCTTGACCCGGCGGTGAGACCACACACCACCGAGTCACGCAACGGCGCGCGACAGGAGCCAAGAAGTCATGCAGACCAAGCTGGACGCAGCCAAGGCCGAACTGCTCACGAAGGCAGCAGCAGCCGCTGAGAACAGCCAGGTGGGGGGAGCGGCGCCGGGGGAGGGTCTGAGCAACGGCGCTCTGACCGCGTACCTGCACCACTACTACCTCCACACCGCGGCCGAGGACCTGGTCGACCGCGACCCGGTCGACGTGTACGGCGCGGCCGCCTCCCACTACCGCCTCGGCCTCAAGCGCCCGCAGGGCACCGCCGAGGTTCGGGTGCACACCCCGTCGGTGGAGGAGAACGGCTGGTCCTGCGGCCACACCGTGGTCGAGGTCGTGACCGACGACATGCCGTTCCTGGTCGACTCGGTCACCAACGAGCTGTCCCGCCAGGACCGCGCGATCCACATCGTGATCCACCCCCAGCTGGTCGTCCGCCGTGACATCACCGGCAAGCTGCTGGAGATCCTGGACATCGACGCCTGCGCCCGCAGCCAGGCCGCCGGCGCCGAGTGGCCCGCCGACGCCGTCGTCGAGTCGTGGATGCACATCGAGATCGACCGTGAGACCGACCGCGAGGACCTGCGCGCGATCGAGGCCGACCTGCGCCGCGTCCTGGGCGACGTCCGCGAGGTCGTCGAGGACTGGACGAAGATGCGCGAGTCCGCGCTGCGTCTGGCCGACGAGCTCGCCGAGGAGCCGCCGGCCCACCTGCCCGAGCAGGAGGTCGGCGAGGCCTGGGAGCTGATGCGCTGGCTCGCCGACGACAAGTTCACCTTCCTCGGCTACCGCGAGTACGACCTGGTGGAGCACGAGGGCGAGGAGGTCCTCCGGGCCGTCGCCGGCACCGGCCTGGGCATCCTGCGCTCCGACCCGCTCAGCCACGACGAGGACCACCACCCGGTCAGCGAGGCCTTCGGCCGGCTCTCCGCGCCGGTGCGCGCCAAGGCCCACGAGAAGAAGCTGCTCGTCCTCACCAAGGCCAACAGCCGCTCGACCGTGCACCGCCCGGCCTACCTCGACTACGTCGGCGTGAAGAAGTTCGACGCCAACGGCGAGGTCGTCGGCGAGCGCCGCTTCCTCGGCCTGTTCTCGGCCGCCGCCTACACCGAGTCGGTCAGCCGCATCCCGGTGGTCCGCCGCAAGGTCCAGGACGTCATCCTCAGCTCCGGCTTCTCCACCGAGAGCCACGACGGTCGCGACCTGCTGCAGATCCTGGAGACCTTCCCCCGGGACGAGATCTTCCAGACCCCGGCCGAGGAACTGCTCCAGATCGCCACCAGCGTGCTCTACCTCCAGGAGCGCCGCCGGCTGCGGCTGTTCCTGCGCCAGGACGAGTACGGGCGCTACTTCTCCGCCCTGGTCTACCTGCCGCGCGACCGCTACACCACCCGCATCCGGTTGCGCCTGATGGACATCCTGATGCAGGAGCTCAACGGCGCCTCGATCGACTACACGGTCTGGTCGACGGAGTCCGTGCTGACCCGTCTGCACTTCGTCGTCCGGGTCACCCCCGGCAGTGAGCTTCCGCACCTCACCGACGCCGAGATCGAGCGGATCGAGGGCAAGCTCGCCGAGGCCGCCCGGTTCTGGATGGACGGCTTCAACGACCAGCTGCACCTGGAGCTGGGCGAGGAGCGGGCCGCCGAGCTGTCCCGCAAGTACGGCAACGCCTTCCCCGACGGCTACCGCGCCGACTTCACCGCGCGCACCGCCGTCGCCGACCTCAAGCAGATCGAGTCGCTGCACGGCGAGGGCGACTTCCGCCTGAACCTGTACCAGCCGGTCGGCGCGGCCGACGACGAGCGCCGGTTCAAGATCTACCGGGTCGGCGGCCCGATCTCGCTCACCGAGGTCCTGCCGGTCCTGCAGCGCCTGGGCGTCGAGGTGCTCGACGAGCACCCGTACGCGCTGACCCGCTCGGACCACACCACCGCCTGGGTCTACGACTTCGGCCTGCGGCTGCGCGAGGCCGTCGAGCTGACCGACGAGGCGCGCGACCGCTTCCAGGAGACCTTCGCCGCCACCTGGACCGGCAAGGCCGAGAACGACGGCTTCAACGAGCTGGTGCTGACCGCCGGGCTGACCTGGCGCCAGGCGATGATGCTGCGCGCGTACGCCAAGTACCTGCGCCAGGCGGGCTCCACGTTCTCCCAGGACTACATGGAGGACGCGCTCCGCAACAACACCCACACCACCCGGCTGCTGGTCAACCTCTTCGAGGCCCGGCTGAGCCCCAGCCACCAGCTGGGCGCGGCCGAGCTGACCGAGGGCATCCTGGAGGAGCTGTCGGGCGCGCTGGACGAGGTCGTCTCGCTGGACGAGGACCGCATCCTGCGCTCCTTCCTGCACCTGATCAGGGCCACCCTGCGCACCAACTTCTTCCAGCACACCGGTGAAGCGGGCGCGTGGCACTCCTACGTGTCGATGAAGTTCGACCCGCAGGCCATCCCCGACCTGCCGGCCCCGCGCCCCGCGTTCGAGATCTGGGTGTACTCGCCGCAGGTCGAGGGCGTGCACCTGCGCTTCGGCAAGGTCGCCCGCGGCGGTCTGCGCTGGTCGGACCGGCGTGAGGACTTCCGTACCGAGATCCTCGGCCTGGTCAAGGCGCAGATGGTGAAGAACACCGTCATCGTGCCGGTCGGCGCCAAGGGCGGCTTCGTCGCCAAGCAGCTGCCGGACCCGTCGGTGGACCGGGACGCCTGGCTGGCGGAGGGCATCTCGTCCTACAAGACGTTCATCTCGGCGCTGCTGGACATCACCGACAACCTCAAGGGCGGCGAGGTCGTCCACCCCGCCGACGTGGTCCGCCACGACGAGGACGACACCTACCTGGTCGTCGCCGCGGACAAGGGCACCGCGACCTTCTCCGACATCGCCAACGGCGTCGCCGAGTCGTACGGCTTCTGGCTGGGCGACGCCTTCGCCTCCGGCGGCTCGGCCGGCTACGACCACAAGGGCATGGGCATCACGGCCCGCGGCGCCTGGGAGTCGGTCAAGCGCAACTTCCGCGAGCTCGGCCACGACACCCAGTCCGAGGACTTCACCGTCGTCGGCATCGGCGACATGTCCGGCGACGTCTTCGGCAACGGCATGCTGCTCAGCGAGCACATCCGCCTGGTCGCCGCCTTCGACCACCGGCACATCTTCCTCGACCCCAACCCGGACGCGGCCACCTCCTACGCCGAGCGCCGCCGCCTCTTCGAGCTGCCCCGCAGCTCCTGGGACGACTACGACAAGTCGCTGATCTCGGCGGGCGGCGGCGTCTTCCCGCGCAGCGCCAAGTCGATCCAGCTGACCTCGCAGGTGCGGGCCGCGCTCGGCGTCCAGGAGAGCCGGCTCACCCCGGCCGAGCTGATGAAGCGGATCCTCCAGGCGCCGGTCGACCTGTTCTGGAACGGCGGCATCGGCACCTACGTCAAGGCCTCGACCGAGACCAACGCCGAGGTCGGCGACAAGGCCAACGACGCCATCCGGGTCAACGGCGAGCAGCTCCGGGTGCGGGTCGTCGGCGAGGGCGGAAACCTCGGCTGCACCCAGCTCGGCCGCATCGAGTACGCCGCGTCCGGCGGTCCCCAGAGCGCCGGCGGCTGGATCAACACCGACGCCATCGACAACTCGGCCGGTGTGGACACCTCGGACCACGAGGTCAACATCAAGATCCTGCTCAACCAGGTGGTCGCCGACGGCGACATGACGGTCAAGCAGCGCAACCAGCTGCTCGCCGAGATGACCGACGAGGTCGGCCACCTGGTGCTGCGCAACAACTACGCGCAGAACGTGGTGCTGGCCAACGCCGTCGCCCAGGCGACCAGCATGGTCAACGTCCACTCCCGGATGATCAACCGCCTGGAGCGCGACGGCCGGCTCGACCGGGGTCTGGAGTTCCTGCCCACCGAGCGGCAGATCCGCGAGCGCCAGCAGAACGGCCGCGGCCTCTCGCAGCCCGAGCTGTCGGTGCTGCTCGCCTACACCAAGATCACCCTGGCCGACGAACTGCTCGCCACCGAGCTGCCCGACGACCCGTTCTTCCGCACCGCGCTGTACGAGTACTTCCCGAGCGCGCTGCGGGCGCGGTTCGCCGAGGCGATCGACAACCACGCGCTGCGCCGCGAGATCATCACCACGCTGATCGTCAACGACACGATCAACCGCGGTGGCTGCACATTCGCCTTCCGGCTGAAGGAGGAGACCGGCGCCACGTACGAGGAGATCGCCCGGACGCACACCGCCGCGCGGGCCGTCTTCGGCCTGGAGCAGATCTGGTCCGAGATCGAGGCCCTGGACAACCAGGTCCCGTCCGGCGCCCAGACCAGGATGCGGCTGCACTCGCGCCGGCTCGTCGAGCGCGCCACCCGGTGGATGCTCAACAACCGCCGCCAGCCGCTCGACATCGCGGGCACCATCGAGTTCTTCCACGACCGGGTCAACCAGGTCTGGGGTTCGCTGCCCAAGCCGCTGCGCGGCGAGGACCTCGCCTGGTTCGAGTCGGTCTACGGCGAGCTCGCCGCGGCCGGTGTGCCCGAGGAGCTGGCCGGCCGGATCGCGGGTCTGTCCTCGACCTTCCCGACCCTGGACATCACCGAGGTCGCGGACCGGTCCGGCAAGGACGTCGCCGAGGTCGCCGAGCTCTACTACGACCTGGCCGACCGCCTGCAGATCACCCACCTGCTCGACCGCATCATCGAGCTGCCGCGGACCGACCGCTGGTCGTCGATGGCCCGCGCCGCCATCCGCGAGGACCTCTTCGCGGCCCACGCGGCTCTGACCGCCGACATCCTGGCCTGCGGCCCCGAGGGCGCGACCCCCGAGGAGCGGTACACCGCCTGGGCGGAGCTCAATTCCACCCTGCTGAACCGCGCCAAGAGCACGCTCGACGACATAAGGGGTTCGGACAACTACGAGCTGTCCAGCCTCTCGGTCGCGATGCGCGTCATCCGCACCCTGCTCCGCACGGGTTCGATGCGCTGAGCAACCGCAGGGCCGGAGCGCCGGCGGCGGGGTCGTGTCTTCGGACGCGGCCCCGCCGCCGTTTTGCGTGGTCGCGGCGGCCGCGGCGTCGGTGTACGGAGATCCGGGCACCGGAGCGTAGTGAGGTGAGCACTCTGCGCGCCGCCCCGTTTGTGATGCCGATGTGAGGCCTGGGTGAACGCCGGGTCACAAAATCCGGTACTCCCGTGGCGTGGTGTCGGAAGGTGGCGGAGTTTCTCCCCAACTGCCCTGATTGGCAACTGTTCTGACATGCCAAGAGTTGCAGTAAGCTAACTCCGCGATAGGCGTTGCCGCAGGTCTCGTGCCGGAAGAGCTCCACCGACGTGATGGAACGACAGGTGTCTTTCGGTGGGGCGCAGGCCGTCAGTCCCGTTCGCGCAGGGCGGTCCGGACCTGTTCCTGACGCGATGCCACCTGAAGAGAGTTTCATGACGTCATTTGTGCAGGAACCCTTTTTCTGGGTCTCCATCGTGGTGATGCTCGTAGCCGTCGCAGTCGCCCTCCAGGCTCGCAGGACGAACCTCTCGCTGCGCAGGCGAAACGTTTCCCTTGAGGAGGCGACCGCCCTGGCGCAGCGGCAGCGCGACGATCTCGGTGCGCTGAACGCGCGTCTGCAGAGCCAGCACGCGGCCGTACTGGCGGAGGTCCGCAGGGACGCCGAGGAGGACACCAAGGCGGTCCTCAAGGCGGCGATGCGAACCCTGCAGGGTCTGGCCGACGAGCAGCAGGTCGTCATCGACAAGGTGCAGCGCAAGTACGGCGACAGCCCGCAGATCCTCGCCGACCTGATGCTGATCGACCATACGAACAGTCAGTTCGGCCGGCGCGCCCAGGGCATCGCGGTGCTCTGCGGCGGCTGGCTGGGCCGCCGGGAGACCGTCGCCTCGATCTATGACGTGGCCCGCAGCGCCCAGGGCCGGATCCGGCACTTCGACCGGGTGCAGATCCACTCCCGGGTCAGCGTCTCGCTCGCCAGCAAGGTCGTCGAGCCGGTCGCCGTGGTGCTGGCCGAGCTGCTGGCCAACGCCACCAACTACTCCGCCCCGGACACCCCGGTGGAGATCAGCGTCCAGGCCGTCCCGACCGGTGTCTGCCTGATCATCGACGACGCCGGTCTCGGGATGGGGCAGGAGGAGAAGGACCGCGCCGCCGCGCTCCTCAACCCGGGTGCGCCGATCAGCCTCACCGGCCTGGGCAACCCCCCGAAGTTCGGCTTCGCCGTCTCCGGCATGCTCTCCGCCCGCTACGGCTTCCGGGTCTCCGTCGACTCGGTCTCCCCGTACGGCGGTGTACGGGCCGTGGTGCTGCTGCCGGCCGAGCTGCTCAGCAGTGAGGTCGCACCCCCGGCCGTCGTCGAGCACGGCGGGTACGAGGGCGCCCACCAGGGTGAGTACCAGGGTGAGTACCAGGGTGAGTACCGAGGTGCCCACCAGAACGAGTACAACGGCGCCCACCAGGGCGAGTACCAGGCCGCCTACCAGGGCGAGTACCAGGGGGAGCCGGTGGAGCAGCCCGTGCCGGCCCGGGCGCAGGCCCTCGGACAGCGGCCCGCGTCGCTGCCCGAGCCGGCCCCGCTCGCTCCCGCCCCGCTCGCCCCGGCCGCGGCGCAGGCGGAAACGGAGATGACGGCGGACGGACGGCTGCCCCGGCGCCGACGCCAGCGCACTGTCTCGGTGGTCCCGCAACCGCAGGACTCCGGCCGCGTCGACGAGCCGGTGCGGAGCACCGGCCAGCAGACGGCGTCCCGCCTCGGCGCGTTCCAGCGCGGGACGCTGTCCGGGCGCAACACCATGACCACGGAAGGAACCGAGATCCAGTGAGCCCTGATCTGTCCTGGGTGCTCAACGATGTGCTTCAGGTGCGCGGTGCCCGTCATGCCATCCTCGTCTCCGCCGACGGCCTCCTGCTCGAACGGTCCAGCGAGATCGGCCGCGACGAGGCGGAGACCAACGCCGCCGCGATGAGCTCGATGCAGTCGCTGAGCCGGGCGGTCGCCCCGTTCGTCGGGGGCAGCGGCGGCACGTGGCGCCAGACGCTCCTGGAGTACGACCACGGCTGGATCTTCCTGATCGCGGCCGGCAGCGGTGCCTACCTCGCGGCCTCCACCGCCTCCGACGTCGACATGGAGGCCATGTCCTTCCGGATGCAGCAGCAGGTGGGCGCGCTCGGACGGGCGATGACAGCGGCGCCGCGCCAGAGCACACACAGCGGCTCATGACGGTTCCTGGCGAGGAGCAGCGGGTTGCCAGCGGCTTCATCCGCTCCTATGTCATCACCGGCGGCCGTGAGCTGCCGAGTGCGGACGATCTGTCCCTGATCACCCTGGTCACCGTCGCTCCCGAGCAGGGACTCCCGGCCCGTCCGAGCCCGGAGACCCTGGCGATCTGGGAACTGTGTTCCGGCGGCTACCTCTCGGTGGCCGAGGTCGCGGCCCACCTGGCGCTGCCGGTCGGGGTGGTGAGGCTGCTGCTGACGGACCTGATCCGCGAGGGACGGCTGCTGCGCCGGGCGGCCCCGCCACCGGCCCAGGCCCCGGATCCGAGACTCCTAGAGAAGGTACTGCATGGACTTCAACGCCGGTTCGCCTGAGGACATCTACGTCCCGGGCGGGGTGACGACCGCTGTCAAGATCCTGGTCGTGGGGCACTTCGCGGTCGGCAAGACCACGCTCATCGGCGCCCTCTCGGAGATCGCCCCGCTGAGCACCGAGGAGAAGATGACGCAGGCCTCCACCGGCGTCGACGACCTCCGGGGCGTACCGGACAAGAAGACCACGACCGTCGCGCTGGACTTCGGCCGGCTGACGCTCGGCGACGACCTGGTGCTGTACCTGTTCGGCACGCCGGGCCAGCAGCGGTTCATGCAGCTCTGGGAGGACATGGCGCGGGGGGCGCTGGGAGCGCTGCTGCTGACCGACCCGACCCGCCTCACGGACACGTTCCCCGTCATCGACCTGATCGAGCAGTACGGCCTGGAGTACGCCGTGGCGGTCAACAGCTTCGACCGGCAGAGCGACTACACCGAGGACGAACTGCGCGAGGCGCTCGACCTGCTCCCGCACACGCCGGTGGTGTTCTGCGACGCGCGCGACCAGCGGTCGTCCGCCGACGCCCTGCTCACCCTCGTCCGGCACCTGCTCGAACGAGCCTCCTGACCCTCCCCCCGTCACCGCCTCCCGCGGCCGCACCCGCCGGGGCCACTTCCGAGGAACGACCCATGGAATCTCCGCAGCGACCCGCCCCGCAGTCGCCTCCCCCGGGCTGCCCGATGCACGGCGGGCCTACTCCGCTGTACGGGGAGATGTTCTCGTCCGACCCCGAGGCGGTCTACGACGCGCTGCGTGCGCACGGCCCCGTCGCGCCCGTGGAGCTGTCCCCGGGGGTGGACGCCACCCTGGTCACCTCGCACGAGGTCGCCCTGCGGGTGCTGCAGAACCCGGGGCTCTTCGCCCGGGACTCCCGGCGGTGGTCGGCGCTGAAGGAGGGGCGGGTGCCGATGGACAGCCCCGTCCTGCCGATGATGTTCTACCGCCCCAACTGCCTCTTCACGGACGGCACCGAGCACCTGCGGCTGCGCAAGGCCGTCACCGAGAGCCTGGAGCGGCTCAACGACAACCGGCTCAACCGGCACGTCGAGCGGATCGCCGGCTACCTGATCGACCAGTTCAGCCCGCTGGGCCGGGCCGATCTGATCAACGACTACGCCAAGCTGCTGCCGCTGCTGCTGTTCAACCAGCTCTTCGGCTGCCCGGCCGACATCGGCGACCGGCTGACCCGCAGCATGTCCGCGCTCTTCGACGGCCTCGACGTGCTCCAGGCCAACGAGGAGCTGAACGCCTGCCTGATGGACCTGGTGGCGCTGAAGCGGCGTCAGCCGGGCGACGACATCACCTCGTGGCTCGTCCAGCACCCGGCCGGCCTGCGCGACGAGGAGCTCAAGGACCAGCTGGTCATGCTGATGGGCGCCGGCGTCGAGCCCGAGCGCAACCTGATAGGCAACGCGCTGCTCCTGCTGCTGTCCGGTGACGGCGGTTCGGGGATGCGCATCGAGGACGCCCTCGACGACGTGCTGTGGAACAACCCGCCGATCGCCAACTACGCGACGCACTTCCCGATGCAGGACGTCGAGGTGGGCGGGGTCCGGATGCCCGCGGACAGCCCGGTGGTGATCAGCTTCGCCGCCGCCAACACCGACCCGGTGCTGACCGACGCCCGACTGACCCTCAGCAAGGGCGCCCATCTGGCCTGGGGCGCCGGCCCGCACGCGTGCCCGGCCAAGTCCCCGGCCCAGCTGATCGCGCTGACCGCGATCGAGTGCCTGCTCAACGCGCTCCCGGACGTCACGCTCGCGGTGCCCGCGCAGAGCGTGGGCTGGCGGCCGGGCCCGTTCCAGCGCGGGCTGGTCTCGCTGCCGGTGCGGTTCAGCCCGGCGCCCGTCCGCCCCCCGGTGGCGGGCACGGGCGCCGGACCGAGCGGCCCGCCCGCCGCGGCGCCCGCCAACGCGACGCCGCACCCGCCGGCCGCCACCACCGCGGCACCCGCCGCGGGCCGGGCCCCGGTCAAGCAGAAGGGGTGGTGGAGCTCCTTCCTGGACGTCTTCCGGCTCTGACCGGGGTCGGAGCCGGAGCCCGTACGACCGCTCAGCGGTGAACGGCGTCCGGCGACTTCGGGCATGTGACGGGGGCAACTCCGATCCACGCTTGAGCGCGCTCCCGGTGGGTAGGTCGCCGCCGTACTGCCCGCCAGCGCAAGGAGCCACGTGTGACCGCCATGATGGAAGCCCGCCCCGGGACACCGGAGTGCCGTGCTGGAACCGTCGACCGCCGTGCCGCCGTGCCGCTCCTGCGGCGGCTGCGGTCGGCGGAGGGACTGGCCGACCCGTTCCCGATCTACGACGAGCTGCGGGCCATGGGCGATCTCGTGCCGGCTCCGTGGGGCGGGTACCTGGTCACCGGGTACGACGCGTGCGACCAGGTCCTGCGGGACAGGAGCTGGCTGGTCCCCGACTTCGCCTGGCAGGACCGGCAGACCGACACCGAGCGCTGGCAGGCCGTCGCCACCCAGGAGATGAGCCGGACCCTCCACCGGCTCAACGCCCCGGTCCACACCCGGCAGCGGCACAGTCTCGGGAACCTCTTCGGCCGCCAGACGCTCCAGGCCATGGCGCCGGAGATCGAGGCCGACGTCGCCGGTCTGCTCGACCGCCTGGCCGAGCGAATACGCGTGGACGGCGAGGCGGACCTGGCCGCGCTGGTCGGCGACCGGCTGCCGATCAACACCATCGGGCGCTGGCTGGACATCCCGCCGGAGGACTTCGCGCACATCCTGGAGATCACCCACAACCAGGTGCACGCCCAGGAACTCCTGCCCACCAAGAGCCAGCTGGCGATCTCCGAAGCGGCCACCCTGGAACTGCGGCGGTACTTCACCGGCCTCGTCCAGGAGCGTCGAGCCAACCCGGGCGACGACGTGGTGTCCGGCTGGATCCGCACCTGGGATGCGCTGGAGTCCGACCGCGAGGCCACCGACCGGACCGTCTACGAGCTCACCATGTTCGTCACCATCGCCTCCCTGGAGGCCACGGCGGCGTCGCTCTCCCTGATGGTGTGGTCACTGCTGCGCTCCCCCGGCACCTGGGACTGGCTGCGGGCCCGGCCGGAGCACATCGACGACGCGGTCGAGGAGGCGCTGCGCTACGACCCGCCGGTCCGCCTCAACAGCCGCGTCGCGGGGGAGGACACCGTACTGGCCGGGGTGTTCCTCCCCAAGGACACCATGGTCCACGTGATGTACGGCGCGGCCAACCGCGATCCGCGCCGCAATCCGGCTCCGCACACGTTCGACGTCCTGCGCAAGGGCTCGCACATCGCCTTCGGCGGGGGCGCCCACTACTGCCTCGGCGCGGCCCTGGCCAGGCTGGAGGCGCGCGCCCTGCTGGGTCAACTGCTGCGGCGTTTCCCGACCCTGCGGGTGGTGGGCCAGCCCGAGTTCGCACCCCGGATGGTCTTCCACCGGGTGATGTCCTTGAGAGTTGCGGCATGAACGTTTCCTCCGAGGCGGTCCCGTACCCCCCGTACACGCAGCACCCCCCGTACCCTCCGCAGCCTCCGGCGCCGCCCGAGCCCGGCGGGGCGGCCGAGCCCGCCCACGACCGTGCGGCCCGTGCGGCCGCCTACCGGGAGCCCGCCGCCGCCCACACCCCGGTCGCGGCCCGCAGCGTCCGCGTCGAGCGCCGGGGCGCGGTGCTGTACGTCGAGTTGGACAGCCCCGAGACCGGGAACGCCGTCACCGCGGCCATGCTGGCGGAACTCCTCGCCGCCCTCTCCGCGCCGGACCCGGCCGTACGCGTCGTGGTCCTCTCCGGCGCCGGCCCGGACTTCTGCCTCGGCGGCGACCGGGACGAGTTCGCCGACTCGCTCGGCGCGGACCCCACCGGCGGAGGTGTCCGCAGCTCCGGCACCCTGGCCCGCCGGGTCTGCGAGGCCCTCACCGACAGTTCCGTCGTCACCATCGCCAGGGTCCAGGGTCGGGCGACAGGCGCCGGCTTCGCCCTGGCCCTCGCCTGTGACCTGCGGGTCGGTGCCGACACGGCCGCCTTCCGGCTGCCCGAACTCGCCCTCGGTCTGCCCGTCGCCTGGGGCGGCCTGCTGCCCCGCCTCCTCAACGAGGTCGGCGCGGCCCGCGCCCGGGAGATCATCCTCACCGGCCGCCCGGTCGGTGCCGCGGAGGCTTTCGACCTCTCGATCCTGCAGCGGGTCGTCCCCGAGCAGGATCTGGACCGGGCCGTGGAGGAGTGGGTCAAGCCGGTCGCGCGCCGCCCCGAGGCCGGCCTGCGGGTCACCAAGAGCCTGCTCAACTCCCATGCGGCGGCGACGCGGCTGGGCGACACCTCCGTGCTGGACGCCGAGCTGATGGCCTCCGTCCTCGCCGCCGCCCACTACACCCGCGGGCTCGCCACCCCGTCGTCCCCCTGATCGACTGCCCCGCCCCGACGGCCCGTACGAGATGCCGGTTACGGGAGGCCGGGCCGGGCAGGGCTGGACGGACGAGGCCACCCAGGACGGTGCCGAGGTCGGCGCCCGGCCTTGGCGGACCGCGGTATGCCCTGCTCCTGCGGACCCTGCGGACCCTGCGGACCCTGCGGACCCTGCGGCACGCCTCGGCGGCGGCGCGGCGGGAGCCGGGCGGCCGAGGGGCCTTCCGGCCCGGCGGCCGGTCGGAGGACCCGCCGCGTCAGTGCGTGGCCGCCCGCTGGAGCGCGCTCGCCAGCAGGGCGAGGTCGGTCGGGCCGTTGCCGAGCTCGCGTACCGGCCGGCGGGCCGGCGGGGCGCCGAGCTGGAGCGGGTCTATGGCGACCACCGTGGGCCGCAGGGTCGCGGTCCGGGGGATGCGGCCGCTGATCCGGGCGCTCTGGAACGCGGTGACGCCGCCGTCGGGCAGCCGCAGGTAGCCGCGGCCGGGGGTGTCCTCGCCCAGTGCGGCGGCGTCGCCGAGGTGGATCAGCAGATCCGAGTCGGCCGGATCGTCGGTGCGCAGGGCGATCCGCAGCAGCGCGGCCTCGTCGACCTCGGTGCCGGCGCTCTCCTCGGGGTGGCCGGTGGTGACGGCGAGGTGGACGCCGAGCGGCCCGCCGCGGCGGGCGACGGCCGCGAGGGCGCGGGCCAGCGGCCGGCCGGCCGGGGAGGTGGGGGCGAGCAGGGCGTCGTAGTCGTCCACCACGACGACCAGCCGGGCGGGCACCGCGCCGGCGGGGGAGGGCGCGGGCCGGGGGGAGTCGCCGCTGCGCGGGTGGATGATCTTGGCCGTGGCCGGCGGGGCCGTGGTGCCGGCGGCCCCGACCGCGGCGGGCACCGGGACGGCCGGCCGATGGCTGTCGTCCGGAGCGAGCTCGCCGGCCAGGCCCCGCTCGCCGTCCAGGATGCGGGCCGCGTGCCAGGAGGCGAAGTCCAGGCCGTCGAACAGCCGCTCGCGCAGGTCGAGCTCGTCCTCCAGCGTCTGCGCGGCGAGCAGCGCGGCGCGCGGGTCGGTGGCGGCGTTCACCAGGCCGGTGACGTGCGGCAGCTCGGTGCAGCCGTCCAGGCCGTCCTCGGTGGCCCGGCCCTCGACGAGGGTGACGGCCAGCCGCTCGGGCCGCTCGGACACGGCCAGTGAGGCGACCAGGGTGCGCAGCAGCTCGGTCTTGCCGGAGCCGCGCGCCCCGCCGATGAGCAGGTGCGGGCCGCCCGGGTCGGGGGAGGGGAGGGTGAGCTCGGGGTCGGAGAGGTCGAGGGTGCAGAGCTCGTCGCGGGTGGTGCCCAGCAGGGCGGTGGCGGCGCCGATGCCACCGGCGTGCGCCGCCCAGCGGGCGGAGAGCTTGGCGGGGGTGACGGTGTCGAGCTGGAGCAGGTCGAGCAGGCGCAGCGCGTCGGGCAGCGGGCCGCGGGCGGCCGGGACGGCCTCGCGAAGCGGGGCGAGGAGGCGGGCCAGCCGCTCGGCCCAGGCGTCCGAGACGGCGTCCAGACTGACCTCGTGCAGGGTCTCCCGGCCCCGGGCGACCGGCCGGTCGAGCGAGAGCTGGGTGCCGACCTCGCCGGTGATCAGGGCGGTGGCGCCGAGGCCGCGCGGCAGCAGCTCGGGCTGCTCGGCGAGGCAGATCGGGAAGATGCCGACGGCCGGGCCCTGGCGCAGCAGCAGGTCGAGCGCCTGCCGGGCGCCCTCGCCGGCCGGGCGGCCGTCGACCACGACGACGGTGGCGGGGTGGCCGCCGAGGCCGGTCGGACCGCTGAGCCGGGCGGTGAGTTCGGTGAGGCGGGCGGTGGCCTGGTCGTCGTCGAGGCCGATCAGAAGCCGGCAGTCCTGGCCGTCGGCGGGGCGCAGGTGCGGCAGCCACAGGGCCCAGGCCCAGGTGTCGGCGCGGTCCTGCGCGGGCCGCGCCGGGTCGGCGTCCACCACGACCAGGCTGAGGCCGGTGGGCGGGTGCAGGGCGGCGAGCTGGGCGACGACCGCGCGGGTGAGGGCGTCGAGCCGCTCGCGCGGGCCGCTGAGGCCGAGGCTGCCGGCGGTCTGCAGGTCGAGGGTGACGGGGACGGCGGGCAACAGGGTGCCTGGGGAGGTGCCGGGGCCACCGGGCCGGTCGGCGGTGCCGAGGCGCAGGGTGAGCGCGTCGGGGTGGCCGGGCGCGCGCTCCCAGAGCCGGGGGCCCGGGCCGAGGGCGTTGAGAAGCAGGGTGGCGAGGTCGGGCCAGCGCTCGCGCTGGGCGGCGGCCTGCCGGGTGCGGATGGCGGCGTGGTGGCGCTCGGCGCTCTCCTGGCCGGGCGGCTCGGCGGCGGCGCGGCCGAGCCGGAGCGAGAGCAGCCCCCGGGTACGGCCGGCGGCGGGCTCGGGCGCGGCGGGCGGTTCGGTCACCGGCGGCGCGGGCCGGCCGGGGGCGGGGGCGGCGAGCTGGAGGTGGCCGTGGCCGTCGGGCAGCGCCGCGCGGGCGGGCGCCCCGGAGCCGCTCCCGGGATCCGGCGGGGTGACCCGCAGGGTGGACTCGCCGATCCGGAGCAGGCCGCCGCCCTCCAGCGGGACGGCCTCCTCGGGCGGGCCGGGCGGGACGATCCGGCCGTCCAGGGTGGTGCCGTTGGTGGAGCCGAGGTCGCGGACGGTGACCCGGCCGTCCTCCCCGAGGTGTAGCGCGAGGTGGAGGCGCGAGACGTCCGGATCGTCGAGCGGGACGTCTGCCTCGCCGGAGCGGCCGACCCGGATCTCCCGGCCGTGCAGGCGGTGCACGCCGCCGGCGTCGGGCCCGCCGACCACCCGCAGCTCGGCGGCGGCCGGGCCGTCGTCGGGGTCGTCGGCGGTCGGGTCGGGCTCGTTGAGGCTGAGGACGGCGCCGTCGAGCAGTGGGGGGTGGCCGAGCAGGGTGTGTTCGTCCACGCGATGCGCCCCGGCGTACAGGTGTACATGGGTGGCGGCCCGTGGGCCGCGCACGCCCACGGCGCCCGCGAGGGCGCCCGCGAGGGAGCCGAGCGCGGTACCGACGGGTGCGGTGACCAGCACGTCCACGTAGGGGATGGCGGAGCCGGCGGCTGCCGGGCCGCTGCGCGGTCGGAGGACGGTCAGCCGGATCTGCATCTCGCCCGCGGTCCCTTCTGCTGGTGCTGACGCCTGGTGCTGACGCTTGCCGCCCTGCCTGCCGACGGTCGACGCCCCTGCGGGCGGTCGCGACGACATGGGCCACAAGAGTGGCGACTGTCATCCTGCCATCCGTCACCGACAGTCCGCGCACGGTACCGGATTTGACGATCTTGCGATCATCGCCATGGTGGAGGCGACGGAGGGTCAGGTCAACCGTCGCCCGGGACGCCCCGGCACGCCGACCTCGGGGCGCCCCCCGGGGGATGTCCCAGGACCCGTTCGCAACCCCTCGCCGGTCGCCCCGAAAACGCGAACGGACACCGTTAGAGTGGCCGGAACACGGGCCCGGCAGGCTCACCGCACCTGCGGAGGAGCGCCCCGCGCGGGCGGCACGGCGAGGAGTGCGACAGGTGCGGCCAGTCGGCAGCAAGTATCTGCTTGAGGAGACCCTCGGACGAGGGGCCACCGGCACCGTCTGGCGTGGACGGGTCCGCGCGGACGTCGCGGTGCCCGGCAGCGAGCCCGGGCAGCCGGTGGCGATCAAGGTGCTGCGCGAGGAGCTGGCGGCCGACCCCGACGTGGTGATGCGCTTCCTGCGCGAGCGCTCGCTGCTGCTGCGGCTGACCCACCCCAACATCGTCAAGGTCCGCGACCTGGTCGTCGAGGGCGAGCTGCTGGCCCTGGTGATGGACCTGATCGAGGGCCCCGATCTGGCCCGCTACCTGCGCGGCAACGGCCCGTTCAGCCCGATCGCCGGCGCCCTGCTGATGGCCCAGGTCGCCGACGCGCTGGCGGCCAGCCACGCCGACGGCGTCGTCCACCGCGACCTCAAGCCGGCCAACGTGCTGCTCGCCTCCACGGTGGTGGACGGCACCGAGCAGATGCACCCGATGCTGACCGACTTCGGCATCGCCCGGCTCGCCGACTCCCCGGGCATCACCCGCACCCACGAGTTCGTCGGCACCCCGGCGTACGTCGCCCCGGAGTCCGCCGAAGGCCGCCCGCAGACCTCCGCGGTGGATGTCTACGGCGCCGGGATCATGCTGTACGAGCTGGTCACCGGCCGCCAGCCGTTCCAGGGCGACGGCCCGCTGCAGATCCTCCAGGCGCACCTCGCCCAGGAGCCGCAGCGCCCCTCGACCATGCCCGACCCGCTCTGGACGGTGATCGAGCGCTGCCTGCGCAAGGACCCGGCCCAGCGGCCGAGCGCCGTCACGCTGGCCCACGCGCTGCGGGTGGTCGCGGCCGGCGTCGGCGTGCACGCCTCCCCGGCGGCGGTGGACGCGGCGCTCGCGGTGGGCGCACTGCTGCCGCCGGACCCGCAGCCGGCCGCGGTGCCGGGCAACCCCGCCGCGGCGGGGCCGCCCGGCACGGAGGACCGCACCCAGGTGCTGCCGGCCGGCCCGCAGGGCGGCCAGTACGACGCGCAGCAGTACGACCCGGCGGCCGCGACCCGGGTGATGGGCACCCAGCCGCCGCCCGCCGCCCCGTACGGCGCCGCGGACCGCACTCAGGTGATGCCACCCACCCCGCCGGGGCCGCCGCAGCCGGAGGCGCCGCACCCCTGGCAGACCCAGCTGCGCGCCGCCCGCGACCGCAACCAGCAGACCGAGATCGGCTACTTCGAGCCGGAGGACTTCGAGGCCCCGCCGGTCGCCCCGCCGCCCTATCAGGCAGGACAGGGGGGCCAGGGCGGGCCGGCCCGCCCGCAGGGGCCGCAGGGCTACCCCCAGCAGCCGCCGCGCGGCTACCAGCAGGCCCCGCCGCCCGGCTACGCCCAGCGCCCGCCGGTGGCCCCGCCGCCCTACCAGGCGGGGCAGCGCGGTCAGGCGGGGCCGGCGGGCCAGGCCCCGCCCGGTGGCCGCCCGCAGCCGCCGGGCGGCTACAACCAGCCCCCGCAGCACGGCCGCCCGCCGCAGGGGCACCAGCCCCCGCAGGCCTACGGGCAGCAGCAGCGCCCCCAGGCCGGGCCGCCCGGCGGCTACCCGGCCCCGCCGGCGCAGCCCGCCGTGCCGCGCCGGGCGGAGCCGCCCGCCCCGCAGCGCCGGGAGCCCCCGCAGCGCCGCGAGGCGCCGCCGCAGCCCGCCCCGCGCGAGGCCGCGCCCGCCCGCGAGCCGCGCCGGCGCAGCCGCAACCGGATGTACATCCCGGGCCTCGGCTGCCTCAAGGGCTGCCTGATGGTGCTGCTGGTGCTGGCCGTGGCGGCGGTGGCGCTGTGGAACTTCACGCCGCTGCCGCAGTACTGGGCCGATGTGCGGGACTGGTTCACCAGTGCGAGCGACTGGGTGGGCAATTTCGTCGGCAGCTCCAAGGGGTGACCGCGGGGGCCCGGCACCGCGCCAGGGGCCGGGCCCGGCGGCAACATTGACGCTTTGTCGACAATCCGCGATATTTCTCGCCCGCCAGTGCCCGCCGAGCGCCCTCAGGCGGCCCGCGAAGGGGGTCCGGGCGCGTAGGTTGGTCGCTGTTGTCCCGCCCCACCGAGCGCACCGGACCCTCCCCGTGCGCTCCCGCCGCCCACGGAGCAGCATTGGCACGCAAGATCGGCAGCCGCTACACCGTCCACCAGGTGATCGGCCGGGGTTCCGCCGGGACGGTCTGGCTCGGTGAGGGCCCGGACGGCCCGGTCGCGGTCAAGCTGCTGCGCGAGGACCTCGCCGCCGACCAGGTCCTGGTCGGCCGCTTCGTCCAGGAGCGCGCCGCGCTGACCAGCCTCGACCACCCCCGGGTGGTCGGCGTGCGCGACATGGTGGTCGACGGCAGCGACCTCGCCCTGGTGATGGAGCTGGTCCAGGGCACCGACCTGCGCTCCCGACTGGAGCGCGACGGCGCCCTCGCCCCGCAGACCGCCGTCTCGGTCATCGCCGACGTCGCCGACGGCCTGGCCGCCGCGCACGCCGCCGGCATCGTCCACCGCGACGTCAAGCCGGAGAACGTCCTGCTCGACCTCGCCGCCGCCCCCGGGCCGGGCGGTGCCCCGCGCGCCAAGCTGACCGACTTCGGCGTGGCCCGCCTGGTCGACGCCCCGCGCCGGACCCGCGCCACCCGGATCATCGGCACCCCCGACTACCTCGCCCCCGAGATCATCGAGGGCCTGGAGCCGCGCGCCGCCGTCGACATCTACGCCCTCGCCACCGTGCTCTACGAGGTGCTGGCCGGCTCCACCCCGTTCGGCGGCGGCCACACCGGCGCGGTGCTGCGCCGCCACGTCACCGAGCAGGTGCCGCCCGTCCCCGGCCTGCCCGACGGCCTCTGGCGGATCATCGCCGAGTGCCTGGCCAAGGCCCCGGCCTCCCGGTTGCGCGCCGCCGAGCTGGCCGCGCGCCTGCGCGAGCAGCTGCCCGCGCTGGCCGGACTGCCGGTGCTCGCCGTCCCGCAGCAGGGCCGGGCCCCGGCCGAGGAGCAGCTGACCCCCGGTGAGGCGGTGTACGCCGAGGTGGACGCCGGCCCCGGCACGCACAAGCGCCGCCGCGGCCCGGCCGTCCCGCTGGTGCCCGGCGTCGCCCCCGACTCCACCCGGGACACCCACACCAGCCTGCGCCGCCCCTCCGCGCAGGAGCTGGCCTCCTACGCTGCCGAGTCCCGTGCCCAGCGCACCGCGCCGGGCGCCGCGCACCGCCGGGACCGCCAGGCCCTGCTGCGCCGCCGCCGGCTGCTGGCCGTCCTGCTGGCGACCGTCCTGCTGCTGGCCGGTGCGGCCGCCGCCTGGACCGCCTTCGCGGCCACCGCCCCGGAGACCGGCCAGGCCCCCCGTCCGGCCGTCCACTCCGCGCCGCCGCGGGCTCCGTAGGCAGCCGGACGACCCCGGTGTCGTCCAGTGCCTCCCCGGAACCATTACCCTGGGTGCGTGGCAGCCGTCGATCCTTCCGAAGAGCTCAAGAACCTCGACACGACCATGGGGTCGATCGAGGCAGTCCTCGACCTGGACAAGATCCGGGCCGACATCGCGCGTCTGGAGGAGGAGGCAGCCGCCCCCGACCTGTGGGACGACCTCGCGAACGCGCAGAAGGTGACCAGCCGGCTCTCCTTCCTCCAGGGGGAGCTGCGCCGCGTCGCGGGCCTGCGGGGCCGCATCGACGACCTCGGCGTCCTGTTCGAGCTCGCCGAGGCCGAGGACGACGCGGACACCCGCGTCGAGGCCGAGCAGGAGCTCGGGTCCGTCAAGAAGGCGGTCGAGGAGCTGGAGGTCCGCACCCTCCTGTCCGGCGAGTACGACGCCCGCGAGGCGCTGATCAACATCCGCGCCGAGGCCGGTGGTGTCGACGCCGCCGATTTCGCCGAGCAGCTGATGCGCATGTACCTGCGCTGGGCCGAGCGGCACGGGTACCCCACCGAGGTGTACGACACCTCGTACGCGGAGGAGGCCGGAATCAAGTCCGCGACCTTCACCGTGAAGGTGCCCTACGCGTACGGCACCCTCTCGGTCGAGCAGGGCACCCACCGCCTGGTCCGCATCTCGCCCTTCGACAACCAGGGCCGTCGGCAGACCTCGTTCGCCGGTGTCGAGGTGCTCCCGGTCGTCGAGCAGTCCGACCACGTCGACATCGACGAGTCCGAGCTGCGGATCGACGTCTACCGCGCCTCCGGCCCCGGCGGCCAGGGCGTCAACACCACCGACTCGGCGGTGCGCATCACGCACCTCCCGACCGGCGTCGTGGTCTCCTGCCAGAACGAGCGCTCGCAGATCCAGAACAAGGCGTCCGCGATGAACGTCCTCCAGGCCAAGCTGCTGGAGCGGCGCCGCCAGGAGGAGCGGGCGGCCATGGACGCACTCAAGGACAGCGGCAGCTCCTGGGGCAACCAGATGCGCTCCTACGTGCTGCACCCGTACCAGATGGTGAAGGACGTCCGCACCGAGTACGAGGTCGGCAACCCGCAGGGCGTGCTGGACGGCGACATCGACGGCTTCATCGAGGCCGGCATCCGGTGGCGCAAGCAGCGCGAGACCGCCGCGCAGTAACGACCGACAGCAGTGCGAAGGCCCCCGACGGAACTCTCATCGCGTACTCGATGCCGTTGTGGACCATCTTGGCGAAGTGGCCGGCGCCGACCGCGCCCGCGTGCACGGCGCCGAAGTCGCCCTCGGGCT
>NZ_JBFAJO010000068.1:0-46114 GCF_040655255.1 Kitasatospora sp. NPDC050463 | reverse complement strand
TCGACGTGCTGTGGGCGATGCTGCGTGACAAGAGGCTGTTCACCTCCGCCCCGCCGGTCACGCAGACGGCTTGACACGGTCATTGAGATTCCTTCGGCAGATTCGGATGGGCGGGGTTCGCGGCGGTGTCTGGTGGGCCGAGGCCTCAGGCGCTGGTGGTAGTGAGGGTGTCGTCGAGCCAGTCGTAGATGCGGGCCTGGGTCAGGCGCATGGCGCCGGGGTGGCAGTGGGCGCCGGCGCCTTCCTCGGCGGAGAAGACCATCAGGGTCTTGGGGCAGGTGAGGTGGTCGTGGAGCTGTTCGGGCTGGCCCTTGAAGAACATGTCGTCCTCGGCGTCGCAGACGAGGGTGGGGCACTGGATCCGCTCGGCGATGCCGTCGGCGAGGGTGTAGTCGAGGTAGGTGGCGTTGAAGGCCCTCGGGGTGTCGACGCCCATGACGTACATGCCGTGGTTGATCGCCCATCGGGCGATTGGGTCCTTGGACATGATCTGCTCGAACGCGGCGTCGAGTTCGGGAGCGGACGGCGCGCGCAGGAGCCGCTCGGCCTCCTCGCGGCTGCCGGGGATGTTGCGGACGGAGGTCTGCCCGAGGTCGTAGAGGCCGTCCACGGCGATCAGCGCGGCCAGGCGGTGCTCGAACGCGGCGGCCCTGGGGGCGAGGATGCCGCCCATGCTGATGCCGAGGAGCGCGATGCGGCTGTTGTCGACCTCGGGGAGCGTCTCGGCGAAGTCCACGACCGGGGTGATGACGTTCTCCCAGTCGGGACGGAAGACCAGGCCCTGGTGGTGGCGAGGCCCGGGCATACCGGGGCCGTCGAAGACCAGCACGGTGTAGCCGCGTTCGACACCGGCCATCGCCCCGAAGAAGTGCAGTTCCTCCGCGGTGCCGTCGAAGCCGTTGTGCATGATGAGCGTCGGCCGCGGGGTCCCGGAGTCGTCGACGCGGTAGAGGTAGCCCGGCAGGGTGGTGTCCTCGTACGGGATCTCGACCGGCTCGATGATCGGGGTGAACAGCGCGGCCGCCGCCCGGAAGCAGGCCACGCTGCGGTCGTAGGCGTGGTCGTGACGCGGGTCGCAGGGGTGGCCGTGCAGGAAGAACTCGGCCGACCGGTAGTAGTTCGACGCCCGCAGGAACCCGTCCCGGGCGCTCACCCGGTGACCGGCCGCCAGCGCCTTCTCGGCCTCCCGCGACACCAGGTCGGCGGTGGCCGTCCACTCGGTGTACCAGCTGCCGTAGTCGCCCTCGACGATGCGCTCACCGGTGGCGACGACCTCGCCGAAGTCCGCACCGCCGTAGGCGATGTGACTCATCGACCGCAGGGTCTCGTACCAGAACTGGATGTTGTTCGGGAACAGCAGCTGCTTCATCGCCCACACTCTCCTCGGATGCACTAAGCACGGATCTGTGCTTACGACGGGAACAGTAGCCCCTCCTGGCGCGCTAAGCAAACATCTGTGCTTACGATGGGGGGTGACTTCGAAACAACCGACCGCACGCATCCGCCGGAGCCCCGAAGAGGTCCGCGCGGCCGTCCACCAGGCAGTCGTCGACCTGCTCTCCGACCCGGCGGGCGAGGACCTCAACATCCCCGCGATCGCGCACCGCGCCGGCGTCAACCACACCAGCGTCTACCGGCGCTGGGGCAGCCTCGACGCGCTCCTGGCCGACATGGTCACCACCCGCCTCGAACGGGACTCACCGCTGAACGACACCGGCAGCCTGCGCGGCGACCTCCTCGCCTGGGCCAAGGCCAGCGCGGCGAGCATCCGCACGGCCGAAGGACGCGCCCTCGTACGCGCCGTCATCCTGTCCATGCCGAACAGCCCCCAGGCCCAGGACGAGCGTGCGCAGCACTTCCGGCGCCGGATGCACTCCATCGAGCAGATCCGTCTGCGGGCCACGGCCCGCGGCGAGAACCCGCCTCCCCTGGAGCAGATCCTCGACCAGCTCGTCGCTCCGTTCTACCTGCGGGCGATCTTCGGCATCGACCCGCCCGCCACCGGCTACCCCGAACTCCTCGTGGACAGACTGCTCGGCACCACGGGCGCGCCGGGCACGGCTTAACCGCCGCGCACCTGAACCTCCTACGCCCAGGCGCCAAGGCGACACCCGCGCGCAGCCAAAGCGGTGTGGGGCGGGCGGCATCAAGGCCAGCCCTTCCACCAAGGTTTCCGGGCGCTGGTCATCAAGGAATTTGCCAAGGTGAGGCCGCGCAGGGCCTCACCCTTGATGGTGACCGTTACGTGATCGTCGCGACCGAGGGGGCTGTTCACCAAGGGATACGCCAAGGTGTGCGGGGTTCAGTTCGGCGACCGCGCGGAGCACCAGGCTCCGCGCCGAGCCGAACGGGGCACCCTGCGATGACGACCGACGACAGCACCACGAAGAAGACCCGCCGGGCGAGGACGGGCGCGGAGCCGGACAGCGAGACCCGGGAGGTCGAGATCACCTGGGCCGTGCTCGCCTCCCTGTTCCAGTTCCGCATCGCCACCGCCGAACAACTGCGCCGCCTCCACGCCCCGGACGCGGGGATCGAGAAGATGCGGGGCCGGCTGCGGGAGCTGCGCGAGCGGGGCCCGGCCGAGGAGCTGGTCCTGCCCCAGTCCGGGCGCGCGAAGGGCTGATTCCTGACCGACCACGGCGCCCGGATCGCCGGCGCGTTCCCCGAACTGGCGGACATCCCGGCCCCCAGCCTCGCCAGTTCCTCGCGCTCGTCGCTGGCCAGGCCGTCGCGCTCACCGGCGTCGACCTGGGCCTGCTTCACCCAGTCGCGCACCGCAGTCTCGGTCAGGTCGAAGTCCTTGGCGACCTGACCGACCGAGCGGTCACCACGTCGGCACAGCTCGACGATCTCGACCTTGAACTCCGGCGTGAACGAGCGGCAAGGGCGCGGCTTCTCCCCCATGCTCTCCATGATGGACATCATCCTTATCGGGGCCGAAGCCCCTGATCAGGGGTGTCCGTCAAAACGAATCAAGCCCAATGCTGCAGTGGGACCTGTTCGAGGGCGGCTTCCTTGAGTTCCTGCTGGCGGCGGTGACGGAACAGTACCCGTACCACGGGGACGTTGTTCCCGGCGGGATGAAGCAGGTTGGTGGCAGCTGTACCTATCACCCTCGGGGTGACTGGTCGAAGAACCTTCGGGAATGAGCCCGCGGACACGGTCAACGGCCGCCTCCGAGCGGCTCCGGCTTGGTGACCTGGCCAGCCATTATCGTCCCCAGCATGGTGGGCACGAGTTCAAGCGAATCGGCTCGGTCACTTCGCTACCCATGAAAGCCCAGCAAAACAGCGACGACAGGCGCGGCCCGACCCAGTAGGCATTGGCCCCCAATCAGGGGACCGGGAGACGCACGACATTGTCGCGGGTACCGGACCGGTCCCCGATGTCGTTCAGGCGCTCGGTGAGTACGGCGCTGGCCCAGGTGAGCCGGTGATCTGCTGACGGAGTTCGAGGATCTCAGCGTTCTCGCCGGCGACCACCCGCACTCGTTCAGCAACGGCCTGGAAGTCGACCGGGTCGCCGTCAATGCCACCCAGCCTCCCCTTTCCACAACGGCCGCACCGAGGACGTCAACACACGGACCAAACGGATCACGAGACAGATGCACGGCCGAGCCGCGTTCCCACTCTCCCGCCACCGCAGTGCCTCCAGCGATCACCGCACGGCGCTACCACCGATGGGCCAGACCCGCTGGTCGTGGGCCTGGGGCGATAGCCCTGTGGCGGTGGGGGTGGCCGCGAGCGTCCATGACTCGCCGACGGTCTGAACCTGGAGGCCGCGGGCGTAGGCTCTCAGGGATGCGGATAGGCGAGCTGTCCAAGCGCACGGGCGTGAGTCCGCGCTCACTGCGGTACTACGAAGAGCAGGGCCTGCTGACCAGCTCACGCTCCGGCGCGGGCCAGCGTCACTACTCCGATGCGGCGGTCCAGCGCGTGTCGCTCATACGGCAGCTGTTCGACGCGGGGATGTCCAGCCGGGTGATCGCGACTCTGCTGCCGTGCGTGGACATCCCGGGTGACCTGGGCGTCGCCGAGGAGACGTTCACGGCGATGATGCGCGAGCGCGACCGGATCGACGGCGACATCGCGCACCTGATCGAGACCCGGGATGCACTCGACGTGCTGATCAAGGCCAACAGCCGGCACCGGGCGGAGCTGTCCACGGCTCCGGAGCCGGCGGCACGGTCGGCCTGATGCTGTGATCTGCGTCTCAGTCGGTTGCCCCTGACATCAATGTCAGAGGTGAGGATGGCGACAGCACCCGGAGTCACCGGGGCGGTCGTACGAGAGGCGGCAGAAGATGGGGCAGGCGTGGGGTTTCGGCAGGCATGGCGGGCCCGAGGTGCAGGAGCTTTTCGATCGTCCCGATCCCGCCCCCGGTCGAGGTGAGGTGCTGATCCGGGTCAACGTCGCTGGCGTGAATCCCCTCGACCACCTTCTGCGCACAGGTCTGGTCGACGGGCTCGACGGCGGGCGTGCGTTTCCCCGCGTGCTGGGCATGGAGGCAGCGGGAACCGTTCTTGCCCGGGGCGAGGAGGTCGACGGGCTCGAGGTGGGTGACGCGGTCTTCGGCTTCGCACTCACCGGCGGCGGCACCTACGCCGAGACGACGGTGCTGTCCGCTCCGAACACCGCGCGCATCCCGGCTGGTCTGTCCGCGACTGTGGCGGCAACGCTGCCAGTGGCCGGGACGACCGCGGTGGATGCGCTCGACCAGCTCGGCCTCCCGGCCGGTGCCACAGTCCTGGTCAACGGGGTCGGGGGCGGCGTCGGCCTCGCCGTCGCCCGGCTGGCCGTCGGGCGCGAGTTGCGTGTGGTCGGTACCGGGAGTACCGCCAAACGCGAACACGCCGAGGCCATCGGGGTGCGGTTCATCGACTACACCCTCGAGGACGTCGCCGCCGCGGCTTGCCGGCTGGTTCCGGGCGGCTTCGACGGGATCGTCGACCTGGTCGGAGGCGTCTCGCTGCGGACGGTCGCTCCGCTGGCCCGGGATCCCCGCAACGTCATCGCTGTGGGTGACAACTCTGTGCCCGATCTCGGTGGGCGTTTCGTCGAGCGTCGCATCGATCGCGAGAACCTGGAGCGGTCGGCCCGGCTGGCCCTCGACGGAGTCCTCGCACCCGTCGTCACCGCGGTCCATCCGCTGTCCGACGCCCCGGCCGCCCTTGCCACCGTCGAGAACGGTCACACCTCGGGCAAGGTTGTCATCAAGGTGGCTTGAGAAGTGCCCGGCCGCCCGACGCCATCGGCGTCGTGGGCGCAGCGAGCTTCGGGGGTGAGGTGGGTCTCGTGTTCGTCGATGGCGGTGGTGAGGACGGTGCGGACGGCGGGGTGGGCGGCGGCGACCTGGTCGGCGGTGACGGTGCGGGGGTCGGCGGCGGTGACGTAGCGGCGGTGATCACCGCGATGTCGAAGCCGGCCAGTGCGGTGGCGTCGGCGGTCGCGGAGGAGGCCCCGGAGTCCAGCACCTTGCACAGCCGGGAGGAGGCGACGTCCTCCACGTACGACTCACCGGCGGTCAGCTGCTTGGTACGGTTCAGGTCCACGTCGTAGCCCACGACGCGGTGGCCTACCTCGGCGGCGCGTACGGCGAGGGGCAGTCCAACGTAGCCCTGACCAGCGACAACAACATCCATGACGACTCCAACCCGGGTGAGGAGCACGACCGTGCCCCTGGTTTCTGTGGTGATGCCGGTCCACAACTCGGCGGCCACGCTCGGCGCGTCGGTGCGCTCCGTGCTCGCGCAGACCCACGGCGACGTGGAGCTGCTGGTCACCGACGACGCGTCCGCCGACGGCTCCATGGATTTGCTGCGGGACCTGGCCCGCCAGGACGAGCGGGTGCGCGCCGAGGCGGCGCCCCAGCAGGGCGGCGCGGCCAAGGCCCGCAACCTCGCCCTGGCGCGGGCACGCGGGGAGTACGTGGCGTTTCTGGACAGCGACGACATGTGGCTTCCGGAGAAGCTGGAGCGGCAGCTCGCCTTCGCCGCCGGGGGTGATGCCCCGCTGACCTTCACCTCGTACTACAAGGTCGACGGCGACTACACGGGCGAGGCCTGCGACTTCGTACCGAACGGGCGGGTGGTCGCCGCGCGGGAGCGCGTGACGTACCGGGACATGCTGGTGCAGGACCACATCGGGGCCCTGACCGCCATGTACTCCCGGACGGTGCTGGGCACGAGGCTGATGCCGGACATGCCGAAGCGGCAGGACTACGCGCTCTGGCTGGCGATCATGAGGGAGGGCCACCCCGCCCGGGGCCTGCAGGAACCGCTGGCGGTCTACAGGTCCGGCCGGGCGGGGTCGCTGTCGTCGAACAAGTTGGCGCTGGTGCAGCACAACTGGGCCTTGTACCGCCAGCACGAACGGCTGCCGCTTCTGCGGTCAACGTTGGCTCTGGCCGGGGCGACCGTGCATTCGGTGCGGAAGTCGCGCATCTAGGTGTGCGCGACCCCGGGGAGCCGGGGTCGTCCGCCTCCGGTGCTGCCCGAACCAGGCCCCGCCTACGGCCGCACTGCGTGATCGGGGCGGTTCACGGGGGGCCCGTGAGTCAGCAGTGCTGCGGGCCAGCTACGCGCCCGGGCGGGCGCTGGCCCGGTCTCGCAGGAACAGCTGGAGGAGAAGCCGCCGCTCGTCGAGCGGCACGCCCTCCTGGCCGCTCTGGAGCGCCTCCCGCCCGTGCAGGAAGCGGCGCTGGTTCACGATGAGGTAGTCCCCGGGCTGGAGCAGGAACGAGACCCGCCCCCGGACGAGCTCCTCGGCGAGCTCCCTGGCCGCGGCGGCGTGCGCCTGGCCGAGCTGTGACCGCTCCAGCCGGTACCGGCGCCTCCCGCACCAGGTGACCGGCCGAACCGCCGAGGAGCTGGGCTTCACACCCCCGGTTCCTGGCGAACTGGCCGGCCTGGAGTCTTTGTGCCGCGCGGGCCTGGGACAGTACGAGCGGGCCGCGGCGGGAGCCGAGCAGGCCGTGATGCTGCTCGCCGACGCTCATCTCCGCAACCGCTCGCCCTACACCCCCGACATCGCCCTGCACTACGCCCGCAGGCCCGCGCCGGACCTGGACGCAGCGACCGACGCCGCCCATCGCACCCTCGCCCACCTGCCCGACGTCCGCTCCGAGCGGCTGGTCCGGTCCCTGCGCGATGTCGCAGGCGCTCTCCAGGCCCATCGTCAGGTACCGTGCGTGGCCGACTGCTTCGACGCCTGCCAAGCCGCCGTCCCCGCCGCATGAAGGACACCGCGTTGAGTGCTTCCCCCACCCCGCTGAGCCTGCGCCGCTACGGCGCCGGCGACACCGGCCTCCTCCTTGACACCCTCGCCGACATCTGGGCCGATGCGCACGCGGGGCACGACGACGTCGCCCTCGCGGGCTTCACCCCAACCACCCTGCGTCGCCAGATCACCGGCCACGCCCGCCGCGACGACTTCACCCTGATCGCCGGATACGACATGGGCGAGATCGTCGGCTTCGGCTACGGCTTCAGGGCCACGCCGGCGTACTGGTACGGCGAGCAGCTACTGCCGCACATCACCCCGCCCGAAGCCCGGACCACCGACTCGCTCGCCGGAATCTGCGAACTTGCCGTACGGATCGAGTGGCAGGGACGCGGCGTCGGCACCCGCATCCACGCTGCTCTGCTGGAGGCGCTGGGCACCGAGTGGGTCTCCCTCCTCGCCATGCCCGGCGACGAGCGGCCCGAGCAGCGTCTCTACCGCCAACTCGTACGCCGGACCGTACCGGGCCGACCCCGCCGGACCGGTACTCGACCTCCTCCTGCTGCGCACCGGCTCCGGCAGCTGACCGCCGCGGCCAACAGCGCAGCCCGTCTCCGCACAGAGCCGGGAGCACCATGCCCACGACCACCGCCGTTTCACCCCCGGGACAAACAGCGTCCGCTGCAAGGTCCGGCCGGACCCGCAACGCCCTCACAGCGCGGGCGCCCCCGAAGCCGGTTCCCCGCGGTGACGCTGCCAGAGTGGAGCATCCGTCCACGCCGAGCGCCGCCGCCTCCCGCTGGGTGATGGCCACGGGTGCCCGCCCCAGCGGGCGGTGCGGGAGCATCCTGGAAGTGAGCAGCTGGAGGAGGTGTCCGTGTCGAAGACCCCGAAGGCGGCGACCCCCTCCAAGGTGACGCCGTTCGAACTGCCGGTGGAGCTCGCGCTGGCCCGCGCGGTCATCGAAGTGCCGCCGGAAGCGCCTCAGCGCTGGTTTGAGCCGAAACTGGACAGCTGGAGAGTGTGCCTGCGCACCGGTCCGCGCGCCGCGGATTCAGCCGCCACGGACCCGACCTGTTGCAGGCCTGACCGGCGGTCCGTACCTTGATACCCCGTCCAGGAACTCCCGGGCGAGGCATCAAGCTATCCCTGGCCCGCCGTCACCAATGCTTTGACCTGGGATTTTACCCGTCTTCCAACCTTTTCGGGGCCGACGGCCGTGGGACGGACGGTGGGCTGCGGCGGCATCGTGAACACCGTTCGCCGATGGCGCGCGCTCAGACGGCGCCGAGACCCGGCCGCTGGCCCCTCCCCCGCAGCGGCCGTCCTGCGCGACTGCTACGTGCAGCCGACCGCTACCTGCTCTGAACGTCGGAGACGCAACTGCGACTGCGCCCGCCCCGACGGGGGCGGGCGCAGTCATGTGCGGCTTCGGCTGGCACAGCGCGCCCAGGACACGACGGATCGTCTTCGGGTCGACCTGGTACTGCCGGGCTCCTGCCCACCAACGAACCTCCACTCAGCGGGCGGGCCGGGCGGGAGCGGCCGGGAGCAGGCCGACGGCCGAACCATCAGCTGCATGGTCCCTGGTCTACTTCCAACCGATGACGAGATGCTTGGGAAGAACCACGGTGATGAGCCAGACGAGTACGGACGCAACAACGATGATCAGAATGGCGCCGACTGGGGACGCCGGCTCGAACCACTTGCGCACGAGCGCCTTGAAGGTCGCTTCGGACGGGCCGGGCGGCCGGAGGTCCGGGTCGGCCGTCACGCGCTCTCCCTGCGTCCTCGTCGCACCGTGTGGACCATCGCCGGTATCCCACGCAGTTCACTGAGCACCATCCCGAGGCGGCGCCACCAACCCTCGGTCTCCAGCAGGTAGCCGTGGTGCTCCTCCAGCCACTCCTCCCGAACATCGGCCGGCAGCGTACGTGACGCCAGCCCAAGGAGCGGTCCCCCGATCCGTGCCCGCCGAGGCGCCGCGGCGCACTCCCGGTCGCCCGGGTCAAACAGGTCTGTCGCGTCGACACCCCGCCCCGAGAAGAATCGCGCCACGTTGCGGCGCACCGTGAGAATCTCCTGGGGCCCGGAGGCGGGAAAGTCAACCTCCGGCTCGGTCCCGGACAGGTCCTCCCCCGGCTCGGCTTCGTCCCAGTCGAATGTCCCCGCCTCCCGCGCTGCGGGTAGATCCGCTGCCGGCCCCCATCCTCCCCGGATCTCGGACGCCGTCTCCAGCATCCACGCTTCCTGGACTTCGGGCTCCGCCGCGGACGGACCCTCCACCAGGAATCCCCTCAGCACCCCGGCGGTCTCCCGGGAACCGCCCAACTGTGCCACCGGGGCGGCCGTGGACGTGCCCTCACCGACCAGGCGAATCACCGGGCGCCTCCTCCCACGAGCGGTCTGATCCGCGGATCCGGCGTGATCCTGCGAAGTTCCGGCGGGTGCGACCGCCGGCCTGCGGCGTCGGCCCGCGTTCGCGGTGTCCATCAGCGGCCACCGCCCGCGAGCCCGGGGGCACCAGCGGGGCGGCGCCCGTAGAGGGGCCGCCCTGCGGAGGCCTCGGCCAGGGCCTGGGGCGCGAGTTCGGCACCGCGGGCGGTGAGCTTGTAGAAGCGGCGCCGCGGACGACGCGCGGCCTCGGCACTCTCGTCCGCCTCCCAGTGCCGCTCGACCCAGCCGGCGTTCAGCAGGCGCTCCAGCAGAGGGAAGAGCGTGCCACTCGGCAGGCCGGTGAGGCTGGTGACCCTCCCGCCGTACACGCCGCAGGTCAGAGCATCCGGGATTCGTTCACCGTCCGGCATACGGCCGAGCAGCACCTTGAGCACCTTCTGGGTGTTCACAGTCATGCGTGGCTGATGAATCGTCACCTCATGAATCTACCTAGATCGATTGCGCGGCGTCAAACTTTCTACCTAGGTCGACTTCGACGACGCCCAGGACCCGACCGGCCAGCCGCCACAGGACGGACCCCACCGGAACGACAGGACGACCCGAACCGAGGGCAGGCAGCGGGCGACAGACCACGGGCCGAACGGACCAACGACGGGGCCGTGTTCGGCCATTGAGCCAAGCGGGACAGAACGCACGCGGGATGCCACCGGCCGGCGGGAGACCGGACCGCGGACCCGGCCAGCGGGTACGGCAAGCCAGCACGGTCACGGCAGCGAGGAGACTTCCACCAGAGTGACACCAGGCCGCGCACTGGCCGACCCCACCACCAGAGCAAGCAGGCAAGCAGGCAGACCCCACCGGACCGGCCGGGCGAGAGCGACCAGGAGCAGACCAACAGCCGACCAGCGGTGGGCACCCGACGTGCCGGTGCGCCACCGGCACCGTAAGGTCTCTCCGAGGACACCAGGCCCGCCCGGTCACCCGGATCAGGGCGCCGGCGGAGCGCCAGCCCGCGGGACGGACGAGACGAAGGACTGGTACGTCACACATGCAACAGCGCAGTCTGCGGGACCTCCAGGTGTCGGCCATCGGCCTCGGCTGCATGGGGATGTCCGCCTTTTACGGCACGGCCGACCAGGGCGAGGCCACCGCGACCATCCGACGCGCCCTGGATCTCGGCATCACCTTCCTCGACACGGCGCAGGTCTACGGACCGCTCACCAACGAGTCCCTGGTCGGCGAGGCCGTCCGGGGACACCGTGACGAGTACGTGATCGCCACGAAGTTCAACTACCGGATGGACGACGCCGTTGCGGGCGACATGTCGACGGTGGGCCGCCAGGACGGCTCCGCCGAGCACGTCCGCAGTTCCGTCCACGGCTCGCTCGCACGGCTCGGAACCGACCGCATCGACCTGTACTACCAGCACCGCGTCGACCCGGCCGTGCCCATCGAGGAGACCGTCGGCGCGCTCGGCGAACTGGTCACCGAAGGCAAGGTACGCCACATCGGGCTGAGCGAAGCGAGCGCGGAGACCATCCGCCGCGCCCACGCCGTCCACCCCGTCACCGCCGTCCAGACCGAGTACTCGCTCTGGACCCGGGATGTGGAAGCCGAAGTGCTCCCCACCTGCCGGGAACTCGGAATCGGCTTCGTGCCGTACTCCCCGCTCGGCCGCGGCTTCCTCGCGGGCCGCTTCAGCTCCCCCGACGAACTCGACCGGGACGACTTCCGCCGCAGCAACCCGCGCTTCACCGAGGCCAACCTGGCAGCCAACCTCCGACTCGCCGAGAAGGTGAAGGAGATCGCCGCGGAGAAGGACATCACCCCCGCCCAGCTGGCCATCGCCTGGATCCTGGCCCGCGGCGAGGACCTCGTCCCGATTCCGGGCACCAAGCGCCGCACCTACCTGGAGCAGAACGCGGGCGCGGTCGACGTCGAGCTGACCGACGACGACCTGGCCCGCATCGACGCCGAGCTGCCCGGGGCGGCGGGCGAGCGCTACGACGAGAACGGGATGCGGACGGTGAACCGCTGAGCAACCCGTCACCGACTGGCTGCGCCTGTCGCTGTACAGCGGCCGACCCACGGAAACGCGGACCCTACACGACGGTGACCGGGTCATGCACGTCTGCACGAGGCCCCGCCCGACACCCCCATTCTGACCAGCGGCCGCCCCCTAAGGCGCCCGGGCGAGGTCCGACCGCGCAGGCCGACGCCCTCCTGGCGTTCGCAACGCCGCCATGACCTCGGCAGGTGCCGCGACAGCACCCGCGACTTCCTCCGCCCGGCCATCGGCGCGGGTCGGGTTCAGGAGGACGTCCTACCCGCCAGGGCCTGATCGACCAAAGCGCGCAGCTCCTTGTCGCGGACGATCATCGGGTAGCCCCCATCCGCGCAGAGCCGGCGGTCCGACTGCCGGACCGTCAGCAGTGCGGCCCGGATCGCGGGGCTGATCTCGCCCATGCGGATCAGTGCCTGGACTGCGTCCCGGAAGAAGTGGAAGCCGTCGCCGCCCTCGGCGATCGGCAGGACGAACTTTTCGAGGACCCGCATGCTCGGTTCGGCCCGGCCCGTGATCGACCAGATGGTGACCGCGGCGGTGAGCCGTGTCCAGTGCCTGCTGTTCTCCATGGCGAACCGGACCCGGGCCGCGTAGGGTGCCGCGTCGGTGCCGAAGTCGCCCAGGGAGTCGATCGGCCCGTACCAGGGTTCCGATGCCGTCATGACGGCGTCGCCGACGAGCCGCAATCGTGTCGCCCGGTCCCCGACGATGTACTCGGCGGTCCCCGCCACCAGCGCGTGGTTGCCCGGGAAGTCCAGGACCTGGCAGGTACGCAGGGCCGGTGCGGCCGAGGCGGCGGCCGGCCCCAGGCCTCGCAGGATGCGGAGCACGTTGACGGACGTCCAGGTGTCGGTGAGCAGGGGCAGGAGGTCGGGCAGGGCCGGGAGTGCGTCCTCGCACCAGGCTTCCAGTACGGCGAGGAACTCGCGGGTCGCACCGCCGCGGGCCCCGCCCTGCCGGATCGCCTCGCGCATCGCGGGCAGCAGGACGTCCGCGTGGGCCCGCAGCGGAACCAGGACGTCCGTGACGTCCGGCCGCCGGGGATCGGCGGTGCAGTAGCCGCGGCCCTGCTCCTCCTCCTGCGCGAGGAGCTGCCCGATCAGGCCGGGCAGGGCGCGGGGGTCACCGATCCGGGTCAGCGCCCAGCGGGCGATCTCCCCGACCGTTCCGTCCAGGTACTCGTCGGACGCGTTGTCGCCGAGCAGTGCGGCGAGTTGATCGGCGTAGCGGGCCGCCGCCGGGCCGAGCACCGCGAGGATGTTCGCGGCGCGCAGCCGGACGGCTCCGTCCGGGCTGGTCAACAGTCGGCCTGCCAGCGGCAGCAGTGTCGCCTCCACCGAACGTCGCTCGGTCAGGAGCCGCCACGCCACGTCCAGCGCCGCCCGGCACAGCTCGGCGTCCTGGGTGCGGTCCGCCGTCTCGGCCAGCCGGACGGCGAAGCTGAGTTCGGCGTCGGGATCGTGCTTGAGCTTCCACGCGGTTGACCGGATCAGGTCCTCTCGGGTCCAGGAGCCCTCGGCACCCGGGGTGTACCAGACCTCTTCGAACCGCGTCCGCGACGCGGCTTCGGAGTACACCTCGATCAGCCGGTCCAAGTGCCGGACCGGGAGATCCTGGTCGAATTCGGACCAGGCATGCACGGCCGCGACCCGGAACACCGGGTCGTCGCCGTCCGCCAGCACCGCCAGTACCGCCCGCGCCTCGTCGACCGCACCACCGCTCCCATCCTCGTCGGATGCCGCGGCTATCGCCTCGCCGAAGGCGAGCAGCAGCGCGACGCGTACCGTCGGGTCCGTCTCCGCCCGCCACCGTTCCAGCAGCCGCACGATCCCCCCTGCCAGGGGCAGGGCCTCCCGCCGCACCGCCGGCTCCGGATCCGCGAGCAGCACACGCGCTCCCGTCCAGTCGAAGCCCACCAACGGCGGTTCCTGCAAGGCCACCAACAGCTCGACGAGCTCCCCCCGTACGTTCGTGGCCATGGCCGGGTCGGCGGCCAGCGCGACGACGAACGGCAGGGCCACCGCCGTCACGGACGGCGTCTCACACCCCTCCCTCGTGACGAGGGAGTACAACGGGTAGCAGTCCTCCTTCGTCGCCTCCGCACCCGCGAGAGCGAGCCGGCGCAACGCCCGCGACACATCGCCGACCGAGTCCCCCGGGTTCCCCGTCGCAAGCCCTTCCCACACCACGGCGTCCAGCGCTTCCAGCGACATACCCGTCATCGTCATCCCGTCCACCATCACCCGTCCTGCGTACCAGCAGCCGTCATCGTCCAGGAAACCCGCCGTCCTGTCGTCCGACATTCGCCCCACCTCGCATCTGGAGGTGAACGTTGTACGACACGGTGAGCGTGGCGCTGGAACAGCCGGACATCGGCCGCGTGTTCGAGCGGGTGGCGTGCTGGGCGTTGGAGGGCCGGTATCCGGGGCTGCGGCCCACCACGGTCAATGGGACCGGACACGCGGCGTCCCGGCTTCGGCAGTTCCGCGGTGCGCAGAGGCTGGTTCAGGTCGATCGCCTCATGCACGAGGGTGCGCATCATCCAGGTGCCGTGGCCGGCCGGGTCGGACTCCTCGGTGAGTTGGAAGCCGAGGAGGTAGTGCTGCTCCGCAGAAGTTCGTCGAGGTGCTGTTGATCAAGCGGCCTTGAGTGGCGTGCCTTCATAGGTCCAGCGGTAGGGGTTCGCGGTCTTGTTGTGCCCGATCACGTAGGTCTCGAGCTTGTCCATTAGTACGTCGCGGCTGGCGAAGTCGCCGTGACGTATGACCTTTCGGGTCAGGGCGGAGAAGAAGAGCTCGACTTGGTTAAGCCAGGAGGCGTGTGGCGGGGTCCAGCGGACGTGCCAGCGTGGGTGTGCGGCCAGCCAGGCCTTGGTGTGCTTGGCGGTGTGGGAGGAACCGTTGTCGAGCACGACGTGGATCTCCTTGCCAGGGGCGATCACCCGATCGATCCGGTTCAGGAAGGCGGTGAAGGTCACTGCGTCATTGCGGGTGATCACCTCGGTGAGCACCTCACCGCAGCGGACGTCGAGGGCTGCGACAGGGGAAGCGGTACCGTGGCGCCGGTACTCGAACTCCTGCCGGGCGGGCTCACCGGGACGTACTGGTCGCCCGGGATAGCGACGCGAGCGTGCGGCGATCGCGGTCTTCTCGTCGATCGAGAGCACCACCGCCCCCTCGGGCGGGTCGAGGTAGAGGGCGCACACGACGGCGGCACGCTGCCAGAAGTCGGGGGTGTCCCGGCGGGTGAGCCAGCCGCGGACCTTGTGCGGCTTCAGGTCCAGATCCGCCAGGATCCGGCCGACCTGGGTTGGGGAGATCGGTGCGAAGCACGTGCCGGTCACCTTCTGGGCGATGGACCGGTGGCACCAGGTCGCCTCCGGATGCGGCGGCACGCTCGTAGCAGTGGGCACGATCGCCACGCGCACCTCGTGCCCGTAGGCTCTCGGCCGTCCCGACCGCGCGGCGGCCCGCAGACCGTCCGGGCCCAGGGCGGCGAAGCGGCCCCGCCACTTGCGCACCGTGTTCACGCTGACCCCAAGCTCCCGGGCGATCGCACCGTTGGCGAGCCCGTCCGCCGCCGCAAGCACGGTCCGGGCCCGTAACACCTCCCGCACCTGGGACTTCGCCGAGGCCAGCGTCCGCACCAGCCGCTGGCGGACCTCCGCCTCAAGCAGCACCACAACCGCCATCCCCGCCCGTCGCTCACCACGCACGGCCAACCATCATGGCGGGCCAACGCGGCGCACGGCAGGATGGACCCGTGCCGAAGAACCCCCCGGAGTCGATGCAGCACCACCTCCGCCAGTGCCTGAACCACCACGCCCGTGAGCGCTGGCCGCACGTGAACACCATCACGATCCGCTTCCGCTCCGGATTCGCCTACGTAGCAGCCGAGTTGCCCGGCGAGCAGATCATCCCGCTATGCCGTCTGCGCTTCACCGGCGCGCTGCACACCTGGGGCTTCGCCCTCTACCTAACCAGCAGCAACACCTACAAGGACAACGTCCTGCCCAGCGGCCTGCCTGCCGGCTCCGCCGAAGAGGCCCTCGACTGCGCAGGCGACCTCTACCTCAGCGCTCTCGCACCGGGCGGCTCCGAACTGATCCGAGTGCCAGCGGGACTCGTCGTCCTCGTCGGTCCTCCAGCCTCGGGCAAGACCAGCTTCGTTCGGGCACTGATCGCGCGTCGGCAGATCGACGAGGATGCCGTCGTATCCAGTGACGAGATCCGCGCGGACCTTTTCGGCACCTCACCCGCTGAAGCGGGCTCCGACACGGCGGACGCTCGGATCTTCGAGGAACGCGACCGCAGAATCGTCGCCAGGCTCGCGACCGGACGCAGCGCAGTCGCCGAGTCCACGAATGTCACCCCACAGGCGCGCGCACGGCTCATCGCCATCGCCAGGCGCTTCAACGCCCCGGTGACCATGCTGCGATTCGACCCGGACCTCGCCGACCTCCTCCAGCAGCACGCGGAGCGAGGCCGCACCGACATCACCGCCGCAGACATCCGCACCTACGCCGCGATCATGGCCCGACACGCCGCCGCCGACCAACTGTGCTCCGAGGGCGCAACCGCCGTCCACGACGTCCCCGGACGCCGCCAAGCAACCACGCCCGCCGAAGCCGCCGCGCACTTCTCATTCGCCTGACACAACCGACGCGTCCAGGCTCGCCTCCGGCCCCCTCCACGAACTTGCGCGGGGCAGCAGTAGTACTGCTGGGCCGCGCTCTCCCGGCCCGGGGCGTGGTGCTTCCATCCGACCAGGGTGGCCAGTTCGGCGGCGGCACCGTAGGCGCTGCGCCTCGATGGGCTCGCCCGCCGCCCGGTGCCAACTGGTCCGGCTCCCTCACCGCGTCTTCGCGCCCCGGCTGATGCCGCTGATCAGCTGCCGTTTGCCTGAGGGGATGTCCCGGGCCGACGGGACGGGATCGCCGTCGCGGCCATGAGCCCGGAGAGGTCCGGCGTCATCACCGGCACCGGCGGCGCCCGCTCCTGACTGGCCGCGGCCTGCGCCTCCGCTTCCGCTTCCGCTTCCGGGACCGTGGTCTTCGCGATGCGGCGACAGGTTCTGGCTGGTCAGGAGGTGCGGGTGTCGGAAGCGGGGATGGTGTGCTCGCATTCGCGCCGGAAGTGGTAGTGGCTGCGACTGACGCCGGTCAGGGAGTCCAGCCAGAAGGCGTATCCGAGCGCCTTCTCCTCGGTGTCGGTGAGGGCGACCGCCCGCCGCCGGGTGCCGGGTACGGCCCGGGCCTGCTCGAGGACTTCCCGGATGGTGCGGATATCAGCGCCCTGGAGGTCGCTCGCGGCGGTGAGGAAGCTGTTCAGGGCGTCGATGTCGACACTGTGGAGTTCGATGTGGCGGCGGCTCTCGTCCGGCGGCTCGACAGGTTCGGGTGCCGGATCCTCCGTGACCGCCGCCCGGTCGCGCCGGTACCGCAGAGCGTCCAGGCCCGCGGGGTGATCCGCGCGGCCCAGGCCGCTCCGTCCCCGCCCTGAACAGGCATGGTCTGCGGGACGGCCTCGGGCGCGAGCTCGCACAGCCCGTCCTCCGCGAGCCCGCGGATCACGGTCGCACGCCGGCGCCGGTCCGGGGCGGCAGTGTCCTCGCCGGCTCATCCATCGGCGCGGCGCGCCTTGGCATGCGCCACTGGTCCGCGGCCAGCCCCATGATTCCCACCTCGTACCCGATCGGCTACTCTGCGTCGCATTCTGTCGTCACTGCCGGAGCCTGTGCAGGGAAATCGCAGAACGTCAGTCGGCCGGCCCCCTGGCGCCAGGCCTGTCATCGGCGCCACAACTACCGGCCTCTGCCGGGCGTCCGCACCCGCTTGAGGCGGGCGAAGGCCGGCGATGGGCGGCACGGTGGTCGCGGCGGCGCGGGTGCGAGTCGCACAAGCCAGTACTCGACACCGCCCGGGAGCGGCTGTGTGTCGCGTCTAGGCGCCGAGGCGTTGACCTGGGCGGACACCGTCCGGACACGGCGCCGGCCACGCCCCGGACGTGCTGTCCGCCGTCGCCACGCTGCTCACCGACGGCGCCGTCCTCGACCACGTCGCCGAGGCGATCGAGAGCCGCGGCCGAACCCGGGCCGAAGTCGAGGAGCTGGCCGCAGCGGTCGGCCCCGCCAGCCCGACCACCGCCGGTCTCACCGGCACCACACGAAGCGAGCCTGACCATGGGATGCGCCTGCGACAAGGGCCGGGAGCAGTGGGAGGTCGTCGCCAACGACGGTGACGGCGCGGTGCTCTTCAAGACGTCGTCGAAGCCGACCGCCGACACGGTCGCCACCCGGTACCCCGGCAGCATCGTCCGGCCGGAGGAAGGCACAGCAAAGACCACCCAGTGACGACGAGCGGGCGGGCCACCCCGAGGATCCGGGTGGCCCGCCCGCAGGCTGAGGTGGTCGAGGACGGCGCCCTGGCGCTCGCACGCTCGTCGCGAGCCGTCAGAGGAGGGTGTAGACGTTGGGGTCGACAGGAGCTGGAGCTGACGGCTCGTCATCCAAGCTCTGTCCGGTGGGCGGGTTCTTGGTGGGGTTCGGGGCGAACGGTGATGGCACGTCGGCCCTAGGCTGCCCGGTAGGTGACGCCTTGAAATTCCGGAGAGCGCGGTCCAAGCCCGCAACCTCCCTCGAAACGACAAGGTTTGGTGTTTTCAAGACCTCGGAGACCAGCTTGATGTTCCCGTCGATGCACCCATCGGCGGGCTTGTCGGGGATCTTCCACTTGTCGCCGGCCGGGTAGAACTCAGAGTTGGCGCCGCTGTCCACAAGCGCGATGGGGCCGATCTTGAGCTGTTGGCCGCCGTCGTGCTCAAGGACGACGTCCACCACGCCGAGCCACGGCGAGTTGCCATCGGGGACAGTCGGCAGTCCTACCGTGAGCATGAGGCGGTCGTGCTTGTTGGCGGTCACCTCGTAGCTGATCGACTTCGTGAGTGTGAAGGGCTTCGCCGGCGGTACGGGTTGCTGATCATCGGGGATCTTGAACTGGTAGTTCGCCGAGACGATCAGCTCCCCGCCGACAGCAGCGCACGATTCCAGGGACTGGAAGCGGTTGAATGTGACGCTGGCCTTCGTCACCAACGAGGTGCCGTTGGCGATGTTCCCCAGCGTGATGTCGATGTGGGGGCCGTGGAGGTCGGTTACCTTCGTTCGCGCCGCGTTCTTGACGGTGCCGTCGTATTCCTCGCCGTCGATGCCTCCCTCGATGTAGGCCGAGACCTGCGACGCTGCGAGATTGGACTTGAGCTCCGGACCGCTCCGGGCCAGGTCGTTCGAGGTCTTCGACTCCCGCTCGATCTGGAAGACGACGAAGCCCACCGTCACCGCGACAGCCAGGCCCAGGGCGATGCCGGTCCTGACGAACCGGTTGTGCTTCGCCCGGCGTTCGGCTTCCTCGGGTGAATCCAGAACAATGTCGCCGCTCTGGGTGATGTTCTGTGTGGCGTTGCCGTAGGCGTTGTTGGCCTGGGAGCCCGGCTTGTCGGGGCTGCCCATTACTGGGTCCGGGACTTGTTGCCGAACACGATGTCACCGGCCTGGGTGATGTTCTGCGTGGCGTTGCCGTAGGCGTTGTTCGTCTGGACGAAGGACTGCTGCGCCGCGGGGACGGCGGCGCGGACCTCCTCGACCAGAGACCGGAGGTCGTCTTCCAGCTCCGGGTTCTCCTCCAGAAGCTCGGCCAGCTTCTCTGTCCAGCGGTTCTGGAGCGATGCCCGGACGCGCTCTTGCTGCGGTTCGGCCGCCCGGTCGAGCTCCAGCGGGATGCGATCGAGCTGCACCGAAACGCGCTGCTCGTCCCGGTCATCGCCTCGGCTGAACAGCCGGGCGACCCTGCCCTTGGTGCCCTGCCAGATGTCCGTTGCCGCCGCGCTGACGACCGCGGTTCCGCCCGCCGCTGCCAGCTCCATCAGTGCGTCCGTCAACACCGCTGATCTCCCACTCCGTTGAGGGATGTGCGGGCACGTCCGGCCCGCTAAGGCAAACAAGATAATGCATAGTCAGACCACGGAGGAGCGGAAGCTCAGAGCAGACCTGGCGGTATACGCGCAGGCGGCTGATCCAGGTGGAAGGGCGAGGCCCTGAGGCCGGCCTCCGTGCGTGCGGTCGTGCCGCTGGCGGACCGCTCGCGCGCGTGATCGCGTACCGCACGGGGTGTCCACGATCGGCTCCTCATGATCGGTCGGTCGCGTGGGTAGATGCGCCGACGATGCGGGGGCGGGAACTTCAGTTCACCGGTGATGGACTCCTCCAGCTGCGCCATGGTGGTGACGAACGCGGCCTCGAGGTCGACGCCGTACAGCTCGGCGATCACGACGACGGACCCCAGGCAGTCCGCGAGCTCGTGCCCGAGGTCGCGCCCCGCAGGCGTCGGGCGGATCCCGTCGGCGGCCTGGGCAAGCTTCGCCAGGTCTCCGACATCTCCCGTGAAGCCGAGGACGAAGTCCTGCCGGGTCCATGTGCGGCCGCGCTGCGCCGCGTTCAGCCGGTCATACAGGTCGTGGATGCTCATCGCCCGACGGGCGATCTCGCTGAGTTCCACCGGACAGCCTCCGATCAGACGCGGGTCGTGCTCCATGTACGGCGGTACCGGGCCGAATGACGTACCGATTTCGAGCGTCGCTGCGCTGCCCGCGACCGGGATCCTCAGCCCCAGGGCGTAGTTGCGGGAGTCCGGCTGCCGCCTCAGCGGGCCCGGTCGATCCGGCCGGCCGTGGGGGTACGGGCCGCAGACCGCAGACGCGGTCACCGGCCGGCCCGGACCAGGTCGAGGATCTCTGCGGCCAACAGGTGTCGATGCCGCGCTCGGCCAGCAGGTCGGGCAGCGGGCACAGGCCGGGGAAGAAGGCGCTGGCCGCCTCCTTCTCCACGAGCAGGTCGCGGTCCCCGTCGACGGTGAACTGCGGCCACAGACGCTCGGCGAGCGGGCCGCTGCCGCCGGAGGTACGGAACATCTCCGCGACCTCGGGCCCATAGAACTCCTGGCGGGCAGAGGTCGGCTCACCGTCGCCCGGCAGTACCCAGGCCACCAGACCGCCGGCCCGGCGCAGGGCAACGGCCAGCGCCTCGATCTGCGGGATGATGCCGCGCTCGTACGGCCCGTCGAAGAACGGCACCATGTCGACCACCACCAGCGCGGTGCGGGCCGGGTCGAGCCGGGTGTCGGCGTGCCGACGGCCCCGGCGCCGCTCCTGGCGGGCGTACTCGCGCTGCGGGATCACCCAGTCGTGCACCTGAGCCGGCGCCTGACTTGCCGTCGGTTGGGCGCTCACGCGCGCCCCTCCGCACCGACGGCCTGGGCGGCCATCAGGACCGACACCACCGCTCCGGACAGCAGGAGCCGGCCGTCCATCGCGGCGGCCACCGCCTCCTTGAGCGGCCACCACTCCAGGGTCATGCCCGTCTCGGTTCCGGTTAGCTCTTGCTCACCGACCGTCAGGTCCCGGGCGAGGAACATGTGCAGGTGAGCGGTGCTCTTGGTCATCAGTGCGATCCGGCCGAGCGGGCTCCACCTGAGGGCGGTGATGCCGGACTCCTCCCTCAGCTCGCGGCGGGCGCCCTCGAACGGGTCCTCGCCCGGGTCCAGCTTTCCGCCGGGCGGGGTGAGGACCTCGCCGTGGACGTAGGAGCGGTAGCGGACCATGGCGATCCGGCCCTGGTCGTCCACCGCGACCGTCAACGCCCCGTCGACGCGGGCCTGATGGAACTCGAAGAAGTCTTCGTTACCGTCGGGCTGGGTCACCGTGTCGCGCTGGATCAGGTAGGAGCCGGTGTCCAGCAGGGTCTCGCGGTCGTGACGCTGCCACGGCTTCGGCACGGCCGGCTGACGGGTGACGGTCGGTGCGCTCACGGGCGGGCTCCTTCGGACGGGCTGCTGGTGAGCAGCGGGAGGTAGTGCTGCAGGTAGGGCGGGACGCGGAGGTCGAGGACTTCGGTCAGGGGCACCACGCGCAGGGCCTGGCCCTCGTCGCCGAGCTGGAGGTCGTTCTCGAAGCCGTTCCAGACGGCGTGCAGGACGCGGGTGAGCGGGAGGCCGAGGTCAGGGTGGGGGTCGGGGAGGGTCCGCAGCCCGGTGATGCTCATCTCGATGCCGGCCTCCTCGCGGACCTCGCGCACCGCGCTCTCCGCGGCGCTCTCGTCGCCCTCGCGCCAGCCGCCGGGCGGAGTCCAGTACCCGGGCCAGGGGCCAGGGCCGGTGTCGCGCAGGTGCATCAGCAGCCGGCCGAGCGGGTCGGTGACGAGGACCAGCACGCCCTCGAAGTCGTCGCCCGGACAGGCGGGGCGCTCCAGGTAGAGCGCGCGTCCGCACCGGTGGGCGCGCAGGACCTGCCGAAGCCGCTGGTAGTGGCCCAGGTCCATGTGGTGGCGCCAGTCGTGGGCTGTCTCGAAGCGGTGCTCGGTGTGCTCGGTGGGGTCGAGGCGGAAGCGAGCCTGCTGCGCGGCAGTCAGGGTGCCGCCGTCGAACACGTGACCTACGACGGGCACCGGGTAGTCGGCGTCGGCCTGGGTGTGGATCACGGCGACCAGGCGGCGACGGAGCAGCTGCGGGTTCTCGGCGGCCAGGTCCAGGCCGAGTTCTTCGCAGGCCTCGCGCGTCGCGGCATCGAAGGGGCTCTCACCGTTCTCGACCGTTCCGCCGGGGAAGTTCCAGACGGCCGGGTCGGTGGCCGAGCGCATCCCGAGGATCCGGCCGGCGGGGTCGGTGACGAGGAAGCTGGCGTAGGTGACGGGCCGGGCAATGGTGGTGAGGCGGCCGCCGACGGGCCGCCAGCCGGGTGTGCCGAGGCGGCCGGCGAGCCACTCGATGACCTCGCGCTGGCCATCGCCGGTGTGTGGTAGCGCGTCGGGCAACGCCCACTGTTGGCCGTCGTGGTCGCCAGACAGGACTGCGGTCGTGCCGTCCGGGACCACGGTGGTGAACACGAACTGCCGCACGAGGTGGCCATTGTGGTTGGTGTAGTCGAGGGGGCGCGCGAACTCCAGGTTCCGGGTCGTGAGGCCGGTCTCCTTGGCGAGTTCGCGGGTGGCGCCGATGTCCACCGCCTCACCGTCCTCGTGCCCGCCTCCGGGGTACTCCCACAGGCCCGGCAGGACGCGATGGGCCGCACGTCGGAGCAGCAGGACCTGGCCCGAGCGGTCGCGGACCACGACGCCAACTCCGAAGTGTTCGATTCCTTCGCGGCGGGCGGAAGCCATCAGCACCTCGAAGTCGATCATTTGTAGAGCTCCTCTTCCTGGAAGGCGAGCACAGCTCGAGCCGGAGGCGCCGCGACGTGCTGGAAGGGCAATGACTGTGTCTTACAGCGGAGTTGGTGCGTCATCGTGATAGGCGCCCGGGATGGAGATCCTGCCGCTGTTCGAGTTGTCCGAGCAAGCCAGGAGGTTCCCGGCGAGCCCGGGTCGAAGATGGACCTTTCGATTTCACGTGACCTCCGCCCCGGACTTGGCGGAGAGGCGGGCGTCGGCCGGTCACGGCCCGCCGGCCGGGGGACGGTCGGGCGGCGGGAAGGGCAAGAGGCTGGTGGCGTCGAGGCTGGCCAGGCAGGTGTGCACTCCCGGGTGAGGCCGTCGGCCGGTTCCTCGTTCTCGAGCATGCCGCCGGGCAGGTCCCAGCCTGGCTTGTACACGGGGTCGACGATCAGCATCCGGCCCCCTGGCCGTCTCGGATCGGCGCGTCCGCGCACGCGGCCGGCGCGGCGTGGGCGGCCAGGTAGGTCACCGGGTCGGGAACGGCTCGGCGGTGTCGGTCACGGATCTCCCGGTTGAGTTGGGCGGTCAGCAGACGACGTACGCGGGGGCGCCGGTGCGGAGCACGGCGAGGACGGCGAGTGTCAGATCGCGGGCGTGCGGGTCGGCCAGTTGCTTCAGCCCGGCCTCGGAGACGGTGACGACTTCGTCGTGCTCATGCGGGTTGAGGTGGATCTCGGCGAGCTGCGCCGGGGTGAGGGCGCCGCCGGAGAACACGAATCCGACTTTGGTCGGCCAGCCGGCGCGGGGCTGCTCGACCACCGTGGCCAGCAGCGGCAGCAGGTCGGGGCGGGGTCCAGGCGGATACCGGTCTCCTCCCAGGTCTCGCGCACCGCCGCGTGAAGCGGGGTGGGGTCGGTGAACTCGACGTCCCCGCCCGGGTACTGGAGTCCCTTCACCGGGCTGGTTGAGCGCAGGAGCACGGCCTCGCCGATGGTGGTGGTGAAGAAGAGTGCGCCCCACATCGGCGCGGCGAGGATGCCTGCGAGGTAGTTGGGCAGGGGCTGGTAGCCGGGGTAGGGCTTGGCTTGGGCGGCGTGGCGGGTGATCAGGTCTCGCTCATGGTCGGCGAGGTGGTCGGGCAGCCCGGCGGCGTCCGAGGGAAGGGCTTGGCGCGGGCTGCGCGGCGGGTGGTGCACGGGGCGCTTCCTCTCCTGGAGCGGCATGGGCTCGGTGGGGCTTCGGTCAGCAGCCCGATTCGGTGTGCGGCTGGGCTGATCGGGGCGTGTCGGCGACGTCAGGCGGTGTGCCCTGTTTCGGCGCCGGTGCGGTAGGCGGCGGCCTGGGTCTCGAACATGGCCGCGTAGATGCCGCCAAGGGCCATGAGTTCGTGGTGGGTGCCGGATTCCGCGATGCGGCCCTCGTCGAAGACGAGGACGAGGTCGCAGGCGACGGCGGGGCCCAGGCGGTGGGAGACGAGGACGGTGATGGTGTCCGGGCCGGCGTAGTCGTCCAGGACGGCCTGGAAGAGCTGGTGCTCGGCGAGGGGATCCATGCTGGCGGTCGGCTCGTCCATGATCAACACGGGGGCGTTCTGGTAGAGGCCGCGGGCGCACGCGATCTTGCTCCAGTTGCCGTCGGACAGCTCCGCGCCGCCCTCGAACTGCGGGCTCAGGATGGTCATCCAGCCGTGATCGAGTCCTTCGATCACCCGGTCGGCGCCGGAGGCGCGTACTGCGCGCAGCGCACGTTCCGGCTCGGCAGAGTTGATGGTGCCCGCTCCGATGGTGACGTTGGCCAGGGCGGTGAGAGGCCAGTGGCCGGGGTCCTGGAGCACGAGGGCGACCCGGCCCTGGACGCTCTCGCTGTCGTAGTCGTCCACGGGCGTGCCGTCCCAGTGCACGCTGCCGGAGGAGGGCTCGTACAGCCCGGCCAGGATGCGGCTCATCGTCGACTTTCCCGACCCGTTGCGCCCCACGAAGGCGACCTTCTGCCCGGCCCGCAGGGTGAAGCTCACACCGTGCAGGGCCTGCCTGCCCTGCGGGTAGGAGAACGCGACGTCGGTGACGGTGATCTCCTTGACCGCGGTTGGGGCCGGACGCCCGGTCCTACGCGGCAGCCGGCCGCGGCAGGCCTCCTGGAAGTCCGCCAGGTCCCGCACCCACAGGCTGTTCTCGAACACCTGGTGAGCCGCGATGACGACACGCAGCAGGGCGCTCTGGCTGGCCTGGATGGCGAAGTACGCGCCGCCGCCGGCCGCGAGCGGCAGCCAGCCGGCGCCCAGCATCCACGCCAGCACCGCATAGGTGGCGAACAGGCCGACCCCGCCGAGCGTCCGCCCGACCAGGGCGGTGCGGGCCTGCTCGGTGCCCAGGGCGACTTCCTCGTCGCTGATCCGGGTCGCGAGTACCTCGTGCTCGGCCAGCAGCGCACCCTGAGCGGTGGAGGTTCGCAGCTCGGCTGCGGTGTCCCGCTCGTACAGCACCCACGAGAAGTGCAGGATGCGGCGGCGCAGGCTGCTCTGACGCACCGCCGAGAGGTAGCCCTTACGCACCGAGGTGACCGACGCAGCTCCCTTGGGCAGCACCGCGGCCAGCAGCAGGACGAGCAGAAGCGGGTGCAGTACCCCCAGCACCCCGGCGGCGCCGGCCAGGGCGAGCAGCGCCGAGACGAGTTCGATCGTCTTGCCGACCGACTCCTTGGCGAAGTACAGGCCCCGGTCGTAGGCGCGCCGTACGTCGTCGGCCCAGCCTGGGTCGTCCACCACGTCCAGGCACACGTGGCTGGTCAGGGCCAGCAGTTGCGCCTCGAGTTCCTGGCGAACCCGGGGTCCGAGGCGGGCCTGCCAGTGCGCGATGCCGGTGTCCATCAGCCCGCGTACCAGCAGCAGGCCGGCCACCACCGCCAGGGCCGGCAGTGCCGCGCGGATCCGCGTGCCGCTCGCCCCGTCGGCGAAGACCCGTTGCAGGACGTTGACGGACGCGAGGAGGCCCGCCGAGGCGAGCGCTGCGGAGACCAGCTGGAGCACGGCGACGAGCACGGCCGCGTGCGGGTCGGCCCGCCAGGCCGTGACCCACACCTGGCGCACGATCGCCGGCAGGCTTCGAAGGATGGTCAGCAGCCCCGTGCGGGACGCCTGCCCTTCGAAGGTCTCCCAGTACCCCTGGCTGACGTGCCCCGTGAGGTCCCCGTTCTCGGGCGCGGACCCAGCGGAGGCCGGCGGCGGCGGCAGCACGCTGCGCGGGGCGGGGACGGTGGTGCGGTCGGTCATCTGCACTCCGATGCGTGGTAGGAAGTCGGCCGGTCGTGGTCCACGAGGGTTCAGGGCGTCGGCAGCCCCCAGCTCGACCCCGGGGCGCCGACCACCTGGTGGGCGGCGCCGGTGAGCTCCGGCCGCTCCTCGGCCGGGCTGCCGGCTGCGGGCGTACTCACTCCCAGCCCAGCTCGGTGTAGGCGCGGCTGGCTTGGATGCCGGCGATCGCGGCCCGGGTGTACGGGACGAGCTGCTCGGGCAGGTCGTCCGGGTGCCACCACTTCCAGGCCGTGCACCGGTCGGGCTCGCGCAGCTCGGGCGTGCCCTTCCAGGAGCGGACCCGGAAGAACAGGCCGAGCCTGGGCTGGGAACCGGGTGCGTCGACGAGGTGGACGGCGTGCGCGAACTCGACGTCGGCGGGGTCGATGACCAGGCCGGCTTCCTCCATCGCCTCGCGGACCAGGCACGCGACGGCCGACTCCTGCTCGCAGTGGCCGGCCAGGAGGTGCCAGGTGTCCGGGGCGTAGGCCGCGTCCGGGTGGCGCAGCCCGAGCAGGATCCGGCCCTGGTCGTCCTCCAGGTAGAGGTGGACTCCGACGACGTTGAGCACAGCCTGACTGCCGGGCACCTTCGCCGGCCGGCTTGCGGGCGGATGCTCGGCGGCGTGACGGTGCACCAGCTCGATCGTGGAGGGGCGCAGCAGCAGCCGGTGCAGCATGTCCGGGGTGAACCAGTGCAGCAGGACGCCTTCGCGCAGGTCCGCCGTGTCGGGGTCGCCGCTCCAGCGGGCGGTGTAGATCTGGATCGGTACGCACAGGGCGTCCACCCCGGTGGCACGCTCCACCGCGAAGGGCTGAAGGTCGGTCAGGGTCAGGCCGGGGGCCTCTTCGGCGAGTTCGCGCAGTAGGGTGTCCGTCAGCGTGGCGTCCTGCGGCTCGCGGCCGCCGCCCAGCAGGGACCACTCGCCCGGTGCCCAGATCCGGCCCGGGTAGTAGTCGCGCAGGTGGAGCAGATAGCGGCCGTCGTGGTGGATGAGGACGGAGGCGTTCACCGGCTCCGCCTGGCCGGTGAACGCGGCGGCGGCCAGCTTGGCGCGCAGCGAGGGTGAGGCGACGCGGTCCAGGGGGCGCCACTCGGCGCCGGTGAACGCCTTGGGCTGGAGCGCGACGTCGGCCGCGTCGGGCAGGTGGCAGAAGGCGAAGCGGAAGTCGAAGTGCTGGCGCGCGCCGCCCTTGGCCGGTTTGGGGTCGATGTCGACCGGGGTGGTGAGGGCCTGCGGGGTCAGGCACAGGGCGCCCGGCGGGATGCCGACTTTCTCGTGGACCTCGCGCAGCGCCGTCGCGAGCAGGGTCTCATCGCCGTCCTCGACGTGGCCGCCCGGGCAGGTGACCAGGCCGGTGACCTTGTTATGGATGTGCAGGACGGTCTGGTCGGGGCGGATGACGACGGCGCTGCAGGTGACGTGGGCGGACAGCGTGGCTCGGCTCGTGGGTGCCGGGCCGGTGTCCAGCAGGTCCAGCAGCGGCGTCAGGGCGGCGCGTTCGCCGGGGTGGTGCTGGAGGTACGTCTGGACGAGGTCGTGGATCTGGGTGCGGGCGGGGGGCACGGCGAAACCTCTCTCGGTGCGGGGGCGTCGGCGAGCGGCCGGCCGCTCGGGGCGGCTGCGTGTTCTCTGCGGCTGGCCGATCAGCCGCAGCGGTTCGCCGCGGCCGGGCGGTGTCGCGCACCCCCGTTCATCACGATTGGTATCTAATCAAGTTCAATGAGTGACGATGCCAGGGGGCACTGACAGTCGGCTCGGTCGCGGTCCGGCTCCCCCGCCCGGGGGGATACCGGCCGCTCCGCTCGGCCTGCTGGCTCGGGGACGCCCCGCCCGCGGCCTCCTCCCCCGGTGTCGCTTCAGGCCACCCCGCCCGTGGCTCCGGCCGGGCGGTGCCCGCCGCCGCCAGAGGGTGGCGCAGCGTCAGGTAGTGGGCAACCGGCGTCCTTGGGCGTGGCCGGGCGGACGGGGGTCGATGTCATCGGGGAGCCTCCCTCAAGGCGGTCTGGCAGCAGGCGGATCGGGCGGGTCAGCTCAGGGTCGGCCTGTCCGTGTCGCACGAGGCCGGTGGTCAGGCCAGCGGCCGCCCGCTGGACCGTGGCGCGCAGCTGGTGGAGATCGACGGCGTCCAGGGCGGCGCGGTTCGCGGAGCGATAGCGCTCGTGGGTCGCTCCGCTGTTGCGCAGCGCGTTGGGGCGCCATCCGGTCATCGGCAGGATCGGGCAGTCGGCGGGGACGGTGCTCTGCCAGGCACGCGGGTCGGCCGGGAAGCGGACCGGGTCGTGGAGGATCTGCAAAGCGGTGTAGTAGCCGATCACCAGGGTCGCCGGGACGCCCGGGTGCAGTTCGACCGGGACCAGGGCACCGAAGTGCTGCCGCATCCAGGTGTAGGCGGCGTGCGGGTCGGCGGCGAACTCCTCCGTGTAGAGGGGTACGGGTGCCTGGTCGGCCAGGTATCCGGACGGCTGGTACGGGGCGGTGGTCACTGCGGGGCTCCCGACGGCTGGGAAAGGTGGGCGACGAGCGTGATCAGGGCGTGGACCGAGGACGGCATGTCGCGGGCGTCGCAGCGGATCAACGGAGTGGCGGGCGCCAGGTCCAGGGCTTCCCGGATCTCCGGGGGCGGGTGGTGCGGGGCGTCGTCGAACTCGTTCACGGCGACCGCGTAGGGCAGGCCTCGGGCCTCGACCGCCGACAGGATGCCGAAGGAGGCGTCCAGGCGGCGGGTGTCGACCAGGACGAGGGCGCCGAGCGCGCCGCGGGAGAGGTCGTCCCACACGGGCGCGAATCGCTCCTGGCCGGGTGTGCCGAACAGGTACAGCGCGGTGCTGCCGAAGGTGCGGCGCCCGAAGTCCATGGCGACAGTGGTGGCCTTCTTGGCGGGCAGGCCGGCGAGGTCGTCGACGCCGATGCTCACGCGGGTGATCGGTTCCTCGGTGCGCAGCGGCGGGATCTCTGAGACGCTGCCCACCAGGGTGGTCTTCCCTGCGCCGAAGTGCCCGGCCACGAGGATCTTGACGGACCGGATGACGGTGGCGGGCAGGCGCGAATGAGGGTCAGACGATGAGGTTGCGGAGTCCACGGAGCACCTCCTCGAGTACGTCGGTGGCGGGAGCGTTGTGGGGGGCCGGAGCGGCGAGGCAGCCGAGGTCCATGAGATCGGCGGTGAGGATCTTGGCGACGGAGGGCGGAAGCTCCAGGTGTGCGGCGACCTCGGCGACCGACAGCGCTCCGCGAGTACCGAGCAGCGCCATGATCTGACGCTGCTCGGGCCCGAGGTTCGGATGGTGGCCGCCGGCCGCGACGACGAGGGACGCGAGGTCGATCCAACGGGAGGCGCTCAGGCGCCCGCCGGCCTTCACGTACGCGCGTACCAGGCCCGTGTCCCGCCCCGCGGTCATGGCCGGGCGCCGCCCTCGGTGCGGACCTGGGTGGACAGTTGCCCTCCCAAGCGTGCCGACAGGTCCGCCATCCGATGGCTGACCAGGCCCACGTCGACATGCCGCTCAGTGGCCACCGCGAGAAGGGTGTTCTGCCCTGCGGCGCCAACGAAGACCCATCCCTGGTCGAACTCCTGGGCGCACTGGCGCAGCGCGTTGGTGTCGTCCCCGCAGAAGGGGGCCAGGGTGCGAGCGGTGGACTGGATGCCGCAGACGGCCGCGGCGACCTTGTCCGCGTCGTCCCTGGAGATGTCTCCGGCGTAGGCGGTCAGCAGGCCGTCGGCTGAGGCGACGACGGCGTGCCGCACCCCGGTGAGGGCTGCGACATCGCGCAGCATCCAGTCGATGGGGGGCTGGTCGGGGCTGTGGGCAGCGGGGTTCATCGCGTCTCTTCCCTGGGGGTTGTCGAATTGGGGTCGCGCCTGACGCTGAATGCCCAGGCGGTGATGGGGGCCGCGGTCGGCGGCGAAGTGCTCAATGCACTGGCCGGCCCCGGCCCCGCGGCCGCGTCGTGGCGTACGCGCCGGGGCAGGCCGCCGGCTGTGGCGGCGGGCACGGGCCGGGGCCCGCTCTGACCCGCAGGCTCCGGCTTCGGCAGGGGCTGGACCCCGGTTTCTGGCGCTACTGCGGGCACCGCGAGGAGGTGATGGGGGATGAACAGGAGTCCTCGGGTGCCGCCGTAGGCGTTCGGGGCCTCCACGGCAACGCTGAAGCCGTACCGGGCGGCGAGCACGGCAATCGAGGGAAACCCGATGGCCGGGGTCGGGCCCAGGCGGTGGACATCCACCCGCTGGTGCCCGGACAGCACCGCGTTGGCCTGCGCCAGCTGCTCGGGGTTCATCCGCAGACCGGCGTCGTCGACGACAACGGCGACTCCGTGGTGACCGGTCAGGAAGCCGATTTCCACCACGGAACCGGGCGGCGAGTATCGCAGCGCGTTATCCAGCAGCGTGGCGATCGAGTGGACGACCGGCTCGACGGCTCGCCCGGCCAATTCGTACGGCAGTTCCTGGTGACGTACCCGGTCGAATTCGCGGACCCGACCGAGGGCGCCGCGTACCACGTCGGTCAGCGACTGGGCCGGCCAGCGTTTGCCCGGAACCCCGCCGTGCACTACCAGGAACGCCTGCCCTTGACGGAGGACCTGCTGAACGGCGTGGTCGATGCCACTGAGCGTCGCGTACACCTCGTCGCTGGAATGGCGCCGCATGGCCTCGCCGATCAGCAGGCTCACGTCGGAGACGAGACTGACCACGCTCGTGGCCACCGAGGTGACCGCCGCGGCCGTAGCCTCCCGGCCATGCGCGTCGGCGGCCAGGCCGCTCTCGTACTCGACGCTGCGCAACGCCTTGGTGAATTCCTCGAGAAGCACGCGAAGGCCTTCATGGAAGGCGGTGCCCTCCAGCCCGGCAGGAATCGCCAGGCCAGGCCTTGCGGCGGCTTCGACCGATGCCAGCAAGGACGGCATCAGTGCCACGGCCAGCTCTTCGACGGTCCGGTCCCGGTCGGCGACGCTCTGGTCAAGGTCGGCGATAGTCCGGTCCCGGTCGGCGATGGTCCGGTCCCGGTCGGCGATGGTCCGGTCCCGGTCGGCCACACGACGCCTCAAACTGCGCCCCCGCACGGCAGCCAGGCAGAACCCGGCCGTCGAAGCGCCGCTCAGGGCGACAGGCAGCAGGAGACCTGTCATGACCGCTGTCCGATGCCCGGCGCGGAAACGGGGGCCGAGAAGGCGCGCCGTGGGGGTGAGATGGTCGCTCGCATGTGTCGGGTCCTTCTGGGGCAGTCGGCTCGGGAGGCGGGCGGTCGCAGGAACGGGGCCGTACGGCGGTAGGCGGCGGGTCTCGGTCGGGTACGCGTGGACGCAGGCGGGATGAGCGCCGGGGCGCCGACGGCTGACCCGGCTCTTCCGGGGAGCCCGGTCGGAAGATCGCCGGGGGCGCCACGGTGCTCTCGCTGTTGGACGATGGCGGCAGGCGTTGATGTGTGGCTCACCCCGTCGCGGATTCTCGGCGAAACCGCCCGTGGGCTGCGTCGTTGGGCTCTATCGTCATGACGTTGAGCGAACCGCTTGTCACCGCTCGCGGGAACCCCGAAGCGGACACGGATGCCGTTAACGCCGTTAAAGATCGTTTCGAGGGCAGGGAGCGCATCGTGGCGCCGACCCGCAACACCCGGCTCGAGGCTGTGGTCAGGGAACTGGGCTGGCCCCAGGACCGCTTGGCCTCCCACCTGAGGCGAGTGGCGGCGGAGCAGGGCGATACCGAGCTCCTGGCGGTCACCCGCTCTCACATCGCACAGTGGCTGCGCGGGGTACGGCCCTCGGGCCGCGCCCCGGCTATCTTGTGCGAGACGCTGTCCCGGGGCCTGGGACGCGCGGTCACCCTGTCGCAGATCGGCCTCGGCCCGGCTGACGACGAGAATCACAGGGTGCTCGGATGGGATCTTGACACACTCTCCGCTCTGGCGGATCACGGGGGCAGCGAGATGATGAACCGTCGGGACCTGCTGGGCAGCTCCCTCTACTCGGCCCTCGGGGCCGCGCTCCCGTCCGAGCAGTGGTGGGACCAGCGGCTGCGGCTCGCCCGCGAGCGCCCACCGCTGTCCACGCTCGCTGTCTCCCGCGTTCACATCGATGCGCTGCGGGAGGCGACGACCTGGTTCTCCAACCGCGACCAGCGCCTCGGCGGTCGGGCCGGACGCGCCGCGCTGGCCGCCTACCTGCGCACCGACGTCGCCGACTACCTGGCCGGACGCTGCCCCGACGAGCAGACCCGCCGCGACCTCGTGTCCGCAGCCGGTGAGGCCGTCTACGTGGCGGGCTGGATGGACTTCGACTCGGGCGCGCACGGTCGCGCCCAAGCCAACTTCCGTCTCGCCCTGACGCTGGCCGCCGAGGCCGGCGACGGCGCGCTGGCCGGCCACGTCCTGCGCGCCGCGGCCCACCAGGCGGTCGATCTCGGACACCCCGGTCGGGCCTTGGAGTACGCCGAAGCCTCCATGATCGGATCCCGTTACGGCGCAGCGAGCCACCGGGAGAAGGCCCTCTTCGGTGTCGTGCACGCCCGCGCCCTGGCCGCCGCCGGCCGCACGCGCGACGCGCTGGCCGCCCTGCTGCGCGCCGAGGAGGACCTGCGCGGAGCCGGCACCCCGGCCAGCGGCCAGGAGCCGACCCGCGTGCAGTTCTTCACCGAAGGCAGCCTCGCCCACGAAGCCGCCTGCACCCTGAGGGACCTCGACGACCTGCCGGGCGCCGAAGCGGAGTTCGAACGCAGCGTCCGCACCCGACCCGCGCACCTCGTCCGCACCCACGCCGTCACCCTCGGATACCTGGGCGATGTCCAGGCCCGCCGTGGCCACGTCGACGCGGCCTGCGACACCTGGCACCGGGCGCTCGATGCAATGGCCGGCATCCAGTCCGGCCGCACCCACGACACCGTGACCCGGATGCGCAGCGCCCTGGCCCCGATCCGGACCCGCGGTAAGGGCCCTGCCGCCGGCCTGGACCAGCGTGCCCGCGAATTCCTCCAGGCCGTAGGCTGACCGCGCCGGCCCGCCGCACACCTCTCGTGCCGTGCCGCCGGTAGGCGCCATACCGATCAGGGGAGACAGGAATCCGCCATGCCAGAACCGATCTTGGTTACGCCGGTCGCAGTCGTCGTCGGTGGCCACAGCGAGCCGGCCGACGACTACCAGGGCGGCGTCCAGTCCGTGATCCGCCTCAACCCCGACTACCCTCTCGACGCGGTGCAGGGCCTCGAGGAGTTCAGCCACCTGACCGTCACCTGGCACTTCCACCTCGGGTCGCCCGACGACGTCGAACTCCACGCTCGCAGCCCTCGCGGCAACCCCCGCTGGCCGGCGACGGGGACGTTCGCGCACAGGAACCACAGGAGGCCAAACCGCCTCGCGGTGTCCTACCCGCGCCTGCTTGGCGTCGACGGCCTGGACCTGCACGTCACGGACCTCGACGCCGTCGACGGAACGCCGATCATCGACCTCGGGCCGTACTTCCAAGCCATGGGCCCGCGCGGACAGGTCACCGAACCAGCGTGGCCCGGTGAGATGCTCGCCAACTACTGGACCGACGCTACCGAACGCCCGAAGTGAGACCGATCCGCCGAGACACTCCGCCGACCTGCCGGAGCGTCGACGCGTCGCGCAGCACAGGCGCACTCCCGCAGCGCGGTGGTGCCACCAGATGAACACCGCAGCCGGTGCCACCGGCACGGTGAGGTAGGTCTCGGCCGCCCCGTGGCCGTGCCGGGTGAGTAGGTCCTCCTTGCGCTGGACCTCCAAAGCGGGCCGGACCAGCTTATCCCTCACCTCGCTGTCGTGGGTGGCCACGCTCCACCCGCCCACTGTCGCCGCAAGCGCCGGCTCGATCGCGGTGCGCCGCGGTGCATCGGGCGCCCCAATGACTCGCGCGCCTGGGGGTTTGGGCACGCACACCACGGCCGAGGTATTCGGTTTGTAGCTCGGCAGGGCCCCGCGCAGCCACGGGAGCAGTCGGGGGAGCTGGTCGGGGCCGGTCCCGACCGTCGGGGTCGCTCTGGTCATCGTCTTCCCAGGAAAGTCGGGTGATCGAGGGCGTACCGCGGGATCAGTCCGCGATGGGGACGAATAAGGCGCTGCACAACGCGGCGTCGGAGACTGCGGGCAGGGTCCAGAAGGCACAGACCTGCTTCCCGCCGTCAGGGGTGGGCACAACGATCCACTCGTCGCAGAAGGCGTCTACCAGGAGCAGACCGCGCCCGTGAGTCGCTTCGCTATCCGGCGCGCGTGGCACCGGCCTTCCGGGGTGCGGGTCGGACACTCCGACCGCGAGGACTTCGCGAGCGAGTTCGACTCGGACAAGGACCGAGAAATCGACAGATGGCCCGGAGTTGTGGCGGATCGAGTTGGTGACCAGTTCGCTCACCACCAGCGGCACGTCCTGCACGACACTGGCATCCAGTGCCCAGAGCGCCACGGTGTCCCTGGCGAATCTCCGTGCTTCGGCCACCGACTCGTCGAGCGCGGCCAGGACGAGCTCACGCCGGAGTCTGGGAGAGCGCAGTTCTGAGCGGCCACCGACGGTTGGGGCGCCGGTCGGCAGGGAGCCCGCAAGTCTGACTCCCGCTGCGTGTTCGAGCGCGTTCATGTCTCTCCCGACGTGATGATTGCCTTGGGTGCTGGTAGGTCCTGGAGCTTGTCCACCGCATGTCAGCGCGGTCGCCTCCGTTCCGCCTAGGCGGAACGGAGGCGACCGCCAGGCGTGTCCAGTGCGGCGGTCGCCAGGAACGCGCCACGGTCCGCGACGAGCGCGGCGAGTTGCTCCCAGGAGTCGCCTGTGGCGGCCACCATCGACCGGGTCCAGGTCACAATGCCGCTGGCAGACCCGCTGGACAGGGCTGCCGTTATCCTGTTCCAGCCCGTCCGCTGGTCGAGCGGCTGTTCTGGCGACCGGTCGCCTTCGCATACGACGACGTCCCACTCGCGCGCCTCGGCATATCGGCGGCAGTGTTCGGCCAGGGTCCTGGCAAGGGTGGTGTCGTTGGTGACCACGTAGAGGGCGACAGACACTCGGCAAGCAGGCAGGTGCGGGGGTTCCCGAAGCATGCAACAACTGTTGCTGACGCGCCGAAGCAGTGGAACGGACGGGGCGTGGGACTTCCAGGGTCCAGAGCAGACCAAATGCGCATGGAGCGTAAGCTTTTGCGCGGCGCTTGCCCTCTTGCGACCTGATTTCGCCCGCCGGGATGCGCAAGGGCCACTTCGAGGCCCAAGATATGACGTGCAGTCATGTGGTTGGCCCGGACTGCCCGCAGGAACCGACTCGCTCTATCCGGTCGTGATCTCGACCGGACGGACGAGGTTTGCATCCTTATGAAGACCGCAAGGCCAGGAAGCCGGCGGCAGCCAGGGGCCTGTATAACCGAGTAAGGGAGTGCGGACATGGCGCAGTGGCTGGAGTTCAGCACGGGCGAGCGCATCAAGATGCTGCGCGGTAAGTCCGTCACCCAAGCCCAGCTGGCTGAGCGGAGCGGGTTGTCCTTCTCGACAATCCAGAAAGCCGAGCAGGGTGGCAACGTGTCGCTGCCCACACTGCTAAGGATCTCCGAGGCGCTCCACACGGAGGTCGCGGTGGTCCTGGGTCACCAGGCGCCTCGGCGGGGGATGTCGACCGACGAGCGAGCGATGCTGCGCGACCTCTCCCGCAGCGTCCACGACATCGCCTCCGGGATTCTGCTGGACCCGGCAGAGGACATCGCGCCCGGGCCGGCCGATCTGGCGGAAGCCGCCTCACGCATGTGGCGCGTCTACTGGCGCGGCTCCTATGCCGACGCCGGCGTCCTGGTCGGACCGCTGCTGCGCTCTGCCGCCCTGTACTCCCGGGAGGCGCCGGTCGGCCAGGAGGCTGCCGCCGCGGCGCTGCTGTCCGACGCGTACCGCGCCGCCGGGCTCATCGCGAACTTCCTCGGATCCCGGGACCTCGCCTACGCCTCGGTCGGTCATGCGATCCGGTACGCGGACCTCGCCGGCGACCCGGTCCGCCGGGCCATGCTCGGCTCAGCCCGCGCTCGTGTTCTTCTCCGCGACGGCCGGGTGAAGCAGGCTCTCGCTGAGGCGGAGGGCGCAGCAGCGGCAGCCGAGCCGAGCTATTCCGAGCAGGGGTCGAGCCGGCTCGCGGCTTACGGAAAGAACATCACGTTCGCAGCAGTCGCAGCCTCAAGGCTCGGCGACACCTCACGAGCCACGGACCTCCTGTCCCAGGCCCACGCCGTTGCCGCCCGGCTGGGTACTGATGTCTTTATCAACGGGCTGCAGTTCGGGCCCTCGTATGCCGGCGCGCAGGCCGTGGGAGTGAACGTCTCGCTCGGCAACGCCGGCAGGGCCCTGGACCTCGTCCACCGCTTCCATCCGTCAGGCCTGACGCAGGCCGCCCACAATCGGATGATGCTCGACGTCGCCCTCGCCCAATGCGACGCACGTCAGTGGGACAGCTCATTGGACACACTTCAAGAGGTCTGTGAGGCCCACCCGGACTGGGCACGCCACCAAGCCATCCCTAGTGTCATCATCCAGAGGGCTGGGCAGGCCAGCACCAGCCGGATTCGTAAGTTGTCGGCGATTCTCGGTATGTCGTCGGCCACCCACTGACCGTCAGCCTCGAACATCAGCAAGGAGCGTCCAGGTGCCCTACCGCGGTTTGATACTCGACTTCGCGGGAGTGATGACCACACCGATCGGCAGGTCATCACAGGCCTGGTGCACCAGGGCGGGACTCCCCGCCGACGCCTGGCGCAGCACGCTGGAGGACGACCCGGTGGGTCGTGCCCTGTATGTCGAGCTTGAGCTCGGCCGCATGACTCAGCAGGCCTGGAACACTGGGACCGCGGCGATCCTCGGCGTCGACGCCGAAAATCTCATGGGCCGGGTCCACGCCCAGGTCCAGGCCGTGCCGTCCATGCTGGAGGTTGCCCGGCACGCCCGGCTCAGCGGGATATCAGTGGCGCTGCTGTCCAACTCCTATGGCTTCGAGCCCTACGATCCCTACCTGGCAACCGGCGTATGGGATCTCTTCGACATCCACGTCCTCAGCGGCCACGAGGGCATCGCCAAGCCCGACCCCGCGATCTACACCCTTACCCTTGAGCGCCTCGGTCTGAGCGCGAACGAGTGCCTGTTCGTGGACGACCACGCGAGGAACCTGCCACCGGCCCAGTCGCTCGGGATCGCCACCCTCCACGCCACCGGGAGCGATGAGACCGCCCGGGCCATCGCGGAACGGCTCTCTCTCACGATTCCGGCTGCCCTGCCCAGGTAGCACCGACCAAGGCGGCCTGCACCGAGGGCCCAAAGTCCTACGCAGCGTGGGCATTTGCGTCGTGCGAGTCGAGGAAGGCGCACGCACCGTCGGTTCAGTGCTCGTGTGGAATCCGCGACGCTGTACCTATGGTCAATCAATCGCGAACACCACCTGAGCGGCATGAATCAGGTGAGCCGCGCGGCAGTCGCGAGGGCCGTGTGCGCCTGCAATCCGACCAGGTCCACCAGAGGGTACGGCGTCAACTCCAGCTCGCGCTGCACCTCACCCGCCCACGACGACAGCAGCCTTCTTGCTTCGGCCAGTTGGGTGGTTACCGCCCTCTCAGCGGTGGCCGGTGGCTGGTGCTCGAACTCGCGTACCAGCATCCCCGCGGCCCTCAGGGAAAGTTGGACCCGGGTGAAGGCCACATCGGCGGCTTCCTCATTGCTCACAGGGTGGCCCGTTGCGGCGCGCTGGAGCAGCGACTGGCCCAGCGTGGCGGCCACCGCGAAGGTGTCGGCCAGCCCCCGCCCGAAGGACGTCCTCTTCGGGCTGCCAGCGAGCTGGTGCAAGGCGGCGAGTTGGTCCAGCGCGGAGCCCAGCTGCTCGGCCTCCGCGCGCAGTACAGCCGGGCGCCCGCCGGGGACCGTTGTGCCGACCCGCCATCGGGGCACCTCGGGCATCACGGTGAGCGTGCCGTAGCGCTCGGCGTAGTGGCCGCAGTGCGATCCGTGGCTGGGCCGGTCGCCGTCCTGGTCGCGGATTATCAGCTGGTCGGCCGGTGGCATCACGAAGGCGGCCGGCCCGGAGCGGTGCCAGCCCCGGGTGTCGGTCGGCATGGCGCCACCTGCCAGCCCGTACAGGCTCGCGGCAGCTGACAGCTCCACGGCCAGGTCCGGCTCGTCGCGGCTGAGGATGAAGAACGCCGCCCCGAAGTCCGAATTGTGCAGTGACACGGTGACCGCCGGCCGTAGCTCGTCCACCACGGCGGCCAGTGCATCGGTTTCAGGAAGGGAGAAGCGGAACACCTCGCCCCCGAAGGCGATCGGGAAGGTCCATTCCGGCTGCTCGGCGAGTGCGGGCCGGAAGAAATAGCGGTGCTGCAGCGCCAGGTCGAGCTCGGAGCTCGTCCAGGCGGAATTCAGTGCTGCCCCGTCCGGGTCGACGCACGGCAGAAAGTGCCAGGAAGCGCCTCTCCTCAACTCCGGCCGCTCCACCAGGAGGGTCGAGAGGAACGTGATTGTGGCGTACCCGACCGGCTCGTTCGGGTGGGGTCCGCCGACAACCAGGACCGAACGCTCGCCCTGCCCGATCGACAGCAGGTCCAGGGCCCGACCCTGCCGGGAACTACCGACCCGGCGCAGGTGGCACAGGCCCGGGTTCTGGGCGGCCAGATGCGCGAGGTGTCGACCGACGGTCTCGACCGAGGGGATGCGGCCGCCGGGCGGATGAGCCGCCAGACCCTGCTTCACGAGGTGCTGCACGGCAACGGAGTAGTTTTCGGACACGCCTGAATAGTCCTTTCATCGACGGTAAAGCCGTTTCCCGATCACCTTTCGGGAACCGGCCGGACCGCACATTAGCGTGCAATCAATCTGCCCGTAAAGCCAATCAAGATAACGACAGGAAGGTGCTTGCCAATTCGACTGGATGACTGCTTCGATAGGGCCCAGGAATTCACATACGAAAGGAGTCCGCCATGGACGCCCAGAACATCGCCGTCACCGCCGTCGACCCGGAAGAGGAGGCCGAGGCCGACATCCGCCTGCTCGACGAGGACGAGACCCCCGGTCTGTCCAACGTCTCCGGCTGACCCAGCGGTACGCACTACGGCGGGCCCGGCGTTATTGACGCCGGGCCCGTCCCGTGTCCGGATCCGACCAGCGAAGGCATCCCATGGAGCTACCCCGCGTCCGCGCCGAGCACGCCCCCTACCGGACCGCATCCGGGTCCGTCCGCATGGGCGGGGGCATCACCGGCATCGCCGCCGAGCTGAGCGACCCGACCGGCTGGCGCTGGCTGCTCCTCACGCTACTGGACGGCACCCGCACTGCGAAGCAGGTCGCCGCCGAAGTCCGCGCCGTCCATCCCGGGCGCACGGCCGGTGAGGTGTTCCGGGAGATCACCGCGCTCGCCGCGGACGGCCGGCTCGAGGACGCGGCCGCTACGCCACCCGCAGGCATCAGCCCGGCCGAGGTGGAGCGCTACCGCAGGCCGGTCGAGTACTGGTCCTGGGTCGACCGGACCGACCGCGCCCCCTGGACCGTGCAACTGGCCCTGAGCCGGGCCGCGGTGACGGTCGTCGGCGTCGGCGGGGCCGGGAGTACCGCTGCACTCGTCCTGGCCGCCGCCGGTGTCGGGCGCCTGCACCTGGTCGACCCCGACTCGGTCGAGACCTCGAACCTCTCCCGCCAGACGCTGTTCAGCGCCGGCGACGTCGGACGGCTCAAGGTCGAGGTGGCCGCTGAGCACCTGCGCGGCCAGAACCCCCACATCACCGTCACGCCCGCCACCGACCACGTCACCACCCACGGCCAGTTCACCGCCCTCTTCAAGGCCTGCGACGTCCTGGTCCTGTGCGCTGACTCACCGCTCGGGCTCCGCCAGACGGTCAACCACGCCGCCCTGGCCACCGGTCGGCCGTGGGTGGACGGCGGCTACACCGGCCCGGTCACCAGCACCGCCCTCTACCGGCCCGGCCACGGGCCCTGCTGGCAGTGCCTGCGCACCCAGGAAGCCCGCACTCACGACCTCGGCGTCACCAGCCCCGGCGACATCCTCAAGGCCCTGCCGAAGGCGATCGGACACCCCGTCACCGCGATCACCGCCACGCTGTCCGGCACCCACGCCGCGCACGCGGCCGTCAGCCACATCACCGGCACCACCCCGCTCACCCCGGGCACCGTCTACACCCACAACCTGGTCACCCCCGGCCGAACCCGGACCATCACCTATCCCCGGGACCCGGCCTGCCCCGGATGCGCCACCCCCGCCCCGACCACCCTCGCCGGAGAAAGCCAGTGACCACACAGCCCACCACCACTCAGCCGCCGACCCCCGAGCCCCCGTTCGAGTGGCTGCACCGCATCCTCGAGTCGGTCGACGCCGACCGCGCCGTCCCGCACCACCTGCCCGGCGCCGTCCAGCAACCCGAGCACCTGCTCTCCTGGGGTGACCTCGACGCCATCCTCACCCACCACCACCTCGACCCGCCCCAGCTCCAACTCGCCCGCGACGGCGCCCTCCTGCCCCAGAGCGACTACAGCAGCCCTGTCACGCTGCGCCCCGGCACCACCCGCCACCAGATCCAGCCGACCAAGCTCGACACCCACCTCACCGAAGGCGCCTCCCTCTTCCTGGACTCCATCGACCACCTCCACCCACCCACCCGCGACCTCGCCGCCACCCTCGAAGCCTGGCTGCGCACCCGTGTGCTCATCACCGCGTACGCCTCCCGAACCCCCACCCAGGCCTTCAACCGGCACTTCGACGACCACGCGGTCCTCGTCATCCAGGCCGCCGGCACCAAGTACTGGACCCTCCACGCGCCCACCGTCGCCTGGCCCACCCGCGCAGTCCACGCCCCGCCCCCCGAAGGCCCGCCCGCCGCGGAGCTCACCCTCCAGGCCGGCGACGTCCTCTACCTCCCCCGCGGCTGGTGGCACGAAGTCGCCGCCACCAACGGCCCCTCTCTCCACCTCACCTGCGCCCTCACCCCCCACACCACCACCGACCTCCTCACCTGGCTCGCCTCCGCCCCCGACCTCGGCATGCTCCGCGGGGACCTGCCCACCGACAGCAGCGCCACCACCGCCACCGCGCTCGCCGCCCTGGCGGGCTTGATCGCCTCCGCCCTGCGCGACCCGGCCATCCTCGACCGCTACCACGCCGCCCAGGATCGCACCGCACCCATCCGCCCCGTCACCGCACTCCCCTCCCACGTCGACCCCGCCCAGGCGCGGCCGGAGCTGCGGGTCCGCCTGCTGCTGCCCCGCGCCCGCCTGGAGACCGCCGACCAAGTACTACGCCTCCACGGAGGCGGCCGCACCTGGGAGCTATCCACCTCCCTGCGACCGTTGATCGCCACGCTGCTTCACCACCCGGTGACCACCCTGGGCCACCTCGCCGCCGAGTGCGAGATCCCGGTAGGTAAGGCCGCCGCCATGCTCCCCGGCCTGGTCCAGCACGGCCTCGTCTCCGCCTCGGGGTGATCACCGGTGATGCGGGTCAACCCGCGCCCTCGCGCCGGCTACCCTCCGGTCTGCCGGCGCGCGGACTGTCGGCGGGCGGGCGAGCCAGCTGCACGAGGGCGACCTCAATGGCGATCACGCCCAGGGCTTCCCGTTCCGGCGGGTAGATCTCCCTGAGCAGTGCCAGTTGCCGAGCCGCGTCGAGTTCGGGATGGATGCGATCTTGGTTCTCGGCAGCGAGCAGGGCGGGGAAGTCGGTGTAGACGCTGGCCCGGACGACCTGCACGAGCGTGCTGCTGGCCGTCCCGTCGGCGGGAGTGAACTCGATCAGGTCGCCGGCCTGTACGGCACGGCGTTTGGCGTCGGCGACCCGGATCTCGAGCGTCTTGGCCCCGGAGACCATCAGTGGGATCAGGTGGGGGAGCAGCGACATCCGGTGTGTGGTGGGCACGGGCCTTCCCCTGGTCCTGTGTCGGTGCGCTGTGCTGTGCTGTGGGCTGGTTGTGCCGAGGTCGGCGCGGTGCGCGTAGGCGCGGTGGTCCGTTCAGAGCAGGCCGAGGTGGTCCAGCCCGCGGTAGGCCAGCTCGACATCGGTCATCAACCCGTCGCGGACGACCTGCCGGAACTCCTCGAGCGTGAACAGTTCGACGTCGACGAACTCCATCTCGTCGAGGTCCTGGTCGGCGACGCGCACGCAGTTGCGGGCGACGAACGCCCAGCGCCGGGCTGTCGAGCCGGCGTCGTCCCAGCAGGATCCCGCGAGCTCGAGGTCGCCCTTGTAGCCGGTCTCCTCCAGGAGCTCACGCCCGGCGGCGGTGGCGGGGTCCTCGCCCGGTTCGATGAAACCACCGGGCAGTTCGAGGAGGATCGCGTCCGGGCCGGGCCGGTACTGCCGGGCGATGATCACCTTGTTGTCGGGCGTCAGGGCGAGCACCGCGGCGGCCGACGGTTCGTTGCGCAGGAGCTTGTCCCTGCTGGTGCCGTCCGGCAGCCGGTAAGTGACCTTGTCGAGGGTCCTGCCCATTACCTGGAACACGGTGCTGCGGCCGGTCTCGGTCCAGCGGTCGGTCATGGTGCCTTCTCTCTTGGGCTGGGGTTATGCGGCGCGGTGGAGGGCCGGCCGGCCTTCCCTCAGGAAGGCGCGTACGCGGGGGTCCTTCTCCCAGGGCTCCAGGCCCCGGGCGAACTGGCGCAGGTAGTCCCGGGCGCGGGACGACTCGACGCTGCCGAGGATCCCCAGTGGCCGCCGGCCGACCGCCAGCCCCTGGTCGAGGTCCCGGTGCTGCAGGTGCGCGCTCGCGGTGACCGCGAGCCGGATTCCGGTGGCCCGCGTGTACCGGCCGGAGGGCATCGCGTCCGCCTCCGCGCTCCAGGCGAGCGCGGAGCGCGGGTTCACCAGGTCCAGATGGCTCTCGGTCGCGTCCGAAGCGAGCCTGGCTCGGGTGTAGTAGTCCAACCACTGCGGATGACGGCCGTCGTCGCGTACGGCTGCCAGCAGGTCCTCGGCCCGGCTCAGGGCACGGGCCGCAGCCGGGCCGTTGCCGGCCTTCGCATGGGCCCTGGCCTCGGCCAGCTTGGCGAACGACAACACGCGCGGCGACGCGATGTCCTTCGCCCGGTTGTGGGCCCCTCGGCCATGTCCACCGCCTCGGTGGCGGCACCCTTGATCAGGGCGGCGAGTGCCATCGTGGTGAGCACGTAGCAGCCGATCTCCACGTCCCCACCGGCCTTCGCCATCCGCAGGGCCTGGACGAACTGGCGCTGCGCCACGCCGTGGCGGCCCATGTCGAAGGCGGACCAGCCGACCAGGCGGGCGAGCTCGGCGGTCACCGCGAACAGCTGGCGGCCGACGTCCTCGGTGTAGGAGCCGTGCAGCAGCGGCGACGCGCGCCGGTCGAGGCAGTCGTTGGTGGAGGACAGCTTCCAGTTCCCGCCGCCGTACTTGGCGTCCCAGCGGCGGGCCTCCTCGGCCGTCTCGCGGAGCTCGTCGATGTCGCCCTGGCCGACCCTGCGGCCGCCGTGCTCGGACCGGTGCCGGTCGGCCGGCTCACTGAGCCATCGGATGGTGGGGGTGGTGAACGCGGAGACGGCGAAGCCGGCGGATCCGGTCACCAGGGTGCGGCGGTTCAAGGTGCTCCAGTACTCGGTGGCGGCGCGAACCGCGTCGCCGGTGTCCCGGGGGAAGGTGAGCCCGGTATCAGCATGCGCCGCTGCGGGGGCTGTCATTCCGATGTCGGCGAGACTCACGCGGCGCCCGAGCCGCTCGGTGAACAGTCGGGCGAGCAGCGCGGGAGCGGGGGCCTCGGGGACCATCCCGCGTGCGATCCAGTTGGAAAGACTGGTGTTCGTGTAGCTGCGGGACTGTCCGGCCTGCTCACAGAGCCGGTTGAGGCTGGGCGCCAGCGAGTTCTTGGACGCCCTGGACTCCTCGAAGACCCGGGCCAGGGCATCGTTGGGCAGCCTGTGCCGCCGGCCGGCCTGCGTCACCCGCACACCTCCTTCGAGTGATCACCTTCAGTGATGAAACGTTGACGCGGTGTTCGATCCTAGGGCGCCGGCCTGTCTGCCGGAACGAAGCCGGTGCGTGATGTGTGAGCCCCCCGTGTGAGCATCCCTCCCCCCGCCGGGACCCGGTTCCCTACTCGTAGCGCAAGCCCGCCCCGCCGACCGGCAGGACGGACCAGCAGTCGGTTCAGGTCGACGTCCCACACTCGTTGACGTGCTGCGCACTACGGATTGGGAGGGATGGACATGCCGGGGTCGACCCGATGCCCGGGCACGCGGGCACGCCATGTGTCAGCGGATGCCTTGGGCCTGGGTAGTGAAGGGCACGGAGACGGTGCGCCTGATGCGGACGGGATCGCCTCTCGGCGCATGGGCGGCGACGGCTCCGCCCGGGGCCCGCGGTTGAACTCCGACCATAGGCGGTTGTGCGTGTGGGGAAGTGTGCTCCGTTCCTCGGGCTCAGGCGCACCGGCTCGGCCGGGTTCCGTGCGGAGGCCGTCGGTGCGTTCGTGGGCTGCCGGAGCTCACGCGGTTGCCAGTCGCGACAGCAGCGCGGGGACACCGTGGACCCGCGCGTACGGCTTGAAGGCCGGAGCGAGTTCCTTGGCCTGTGCGACGCAGCGCTGAGCGCCGATCCGGGTCGCCGTCTCCACCGCAGCAGTCGTGGTGTGCAGCGCCTGCTCGACGTCGCGGGTGCCCAGCAGTCCGCGGGCCTGGGAGAGCTGAAACACGGCCTTCGTCCCCGGCCCCCGGGTCGGCCGCGACGCGTACATCACCCTGACCTCGGCGCAGTTCGCCGTCTGGTACGCGGGCGGCTACCGCAGCCCCGCCGCCGCACTCGCCGGCGTGCACGGGGACCGCCCGGCACTGACACGCCTGCTGGCCGCCACCGCCGAACGCGAGCCCTGGCTCGCCGACTACTTCTGACCCCTCGGCGGCCAGAACCCTGCCCGCCCCCCGCACCCACCACCACTCGGAGACTCACCACCATGACGCTCACCACGCCCGACAAGCCGTTCCCGCCCGAGCTGCGCGACTGGGTCGCCGGCCACCTGCCCGGCCTGAGCTCGAGCGAGGACCGCTCCTGGCCGCGCAGCACCTCCCGCGTGTGGCACGTCCGCACGAAGGACGGGGAGCGCGACGCCTACGTGAAGATCAGCCCCAGCACCGGCGAGTTCGAGCGCGAGGTCGCCGGGTATGCCTACGCCGCCGCGCACCTGGACGACACCCAGGCGCCGCGCCTGCTGGCCGCCGCCCCGGACCTGCTGGCGATCCTCATCTCGCCGCTGCCCGGCCGCGTCGTGCGCGACCTGCCCCTGGCGACCAGCACCGAACTGTCCCTCTACGAGGACGCCGGACGCCTGCTGCGCTGCTGGCACGACGCCTCCGCGCCCGGCACCGAAGCTGACCGGGCCGCGGTGCGCTCCGACCTGGAGGACCAGGCCCAGGAAGCCGCCGACTGCCTGGAGCCCCTCGCCCCGCGCCTGGCCGACGACCGCCTCGCCCTGGTCGAGGCCGCGTCGACCGATCTGGCCGGCCTGGCCGAGCAGCTGCCGCTGGTCTACCGGCACGGCGACTACGAGACCCGGAACTGGCTGTACGACCAGGACACCGGTCGGCATGGCCTGATCGACTTCTCCACGGCCGCGCACGGCGTCGCCGCTGCCGAGTTTGTGTGGCTGTTCGGCGCCGTCTGGCCGAACCGGCCGGACCTGCGCGACGCGTACTTCACCGGCTATGGCCGCCTGCTGACGGGTGACGAGGACCGGCTGCTGCAGCTGCTGACCGTCCGCCTCGGCGCGTCCTACCTGCGCACCGGCCTGACCAAGCAGCGCGAGGACCTCATCAAGCGCGGCCACCTCGTCCTCGACCGGATGGCCGCCCATCAGCCATAGCCCACGCCCGTGGGGGGGGCCGCGCCCCCCCCCGCTGTTACTCCGCGGGGGGGTGGGCTGGGGACCCCCGCGAGTAGGTTTTTTTCGTAGTCCCAGGAACTGTGGCGCCCCCCCCCGCGCA
>NZ_JBFAJO010000067.1:0-47444 GCF_040655255.1 Kitasatospora sp. NPDC050463 | reverse complement strand
GCACGACGGCGCAGCTCAGGCGGGTAGGAGGAGGGACGTGCCATGACTCGAATCCTTACACGAAATCGAGTCTCCACTGAACACGGGGCGGTTCAGTTCCTCGGCCACGGCGTCGGTGACCTTGCTGATCAGGTCCGCGCTGACCTCGACACCGTAGATCTGGGCGAGGTGGGAGCGGATGTCGCGCACCGACATGCCGCGTGCGTACAGCGACAGGATCCGCTCGTTGAACCGGGCCAGACGTCGGGCGTTCTTCGGGACCAGCCGCGGCTCGAACTCGCCGTTTCGGTCCCTGGGCACCGCGACCGTCACCGCCCCCACGTCGGTCAGCACCGTCTTGGACGAGGTCCCGTTGCGGCTGTTGCCCGAACCGCGGCCGGCCGGATCATGTTTCTCATAGCCGAGGTATTCGGTCATCTCCGCGTCCAGGGCGCGTTCCAGCACCGCCCGGGTCACCTGGGTCAGCAGCCCGCCCTCGCCCAGCAGGGCCGCTCCCGAGGCGTCCGCGCGGTCCATCAACCGCTCGACGACCTCGTCCACCAACCGCTCATCGACCGGCTCGACGACCGGTCCTTCGTTCTCGCCCATGTCCTGTCCGTTCCGGCCGGCCAGAGCCCTCGACCGGGCCCCGGCCAGCCTCCCAGCTCACGGACTTACACGAACTATCTGACACGCTCCACGTGTCGATCGAGCGTCGTTCACCACGTCGGAGGGGGCGGTAGGAGAGCCGTCCCGGCCCACCACGGCAACCATCGCTCGGAGTGGACGTTGGCTGCCGCTCCGACTCGGGCGGGTGGGTCAGTCGAGTTCGTTCTTGTGGACGACGCCGTCTTTGACGATGAGGCGCAGGTTGCGTTCTGGATCGGCGAGGACGGACAGGTCGCTGGTCGGGTCGCCGTCGACGACCAGGACGTCGGCCCAGGCTCCCGGCGCGACGACGCCGAGCGGAGCCGCGCGGTAGGGGTCGCGGCGGTCGGACAGGCGGAAGAGCTCCGCGTTGCCGGAGGTGGCCATCTTCATGGCCTCGACCGGGCTGAGGTATTTGCCGAGCCGGACGAGCATCTCGTTCTGCCGATGGGCCTTCCCGGGATCGAATACCAGGTCGGTGCCGAAGGCCAGCCGTACGCCGTGTTCGAGTGCCCAGCCGAAGGTGCGGGCGACGCCCTCGCACACGTCGCGGTTCTTGCGGGCGCTGTCCGGAGAGGCGTAGTGGTGGTCGTCGGCCTCGAAGGGCTGGGTGCTCAGCCACACGTTCTTCTCGGCGAGGTAGCGGATGGTGTCCTCGTCGGCGAGGTGGCCGTGCTCGATGCAGCGGATCCCGGCCTCCACCGCGCGGCGCACGCCTTCGGAGGTGTAGACGTGCGCGGTCACGTAGGTGCCCCAGTCGGAAGCCGCGGCGACCGCCGCCTCCAGTTCCGCGGTGGTGAACTGCAGTACGTCCAGCGGGTCGAACTCGGAGGCGACGCCTCCGCCGGTCATCAGCTTGATCTGCGTGGCGCCCTTCCTCAGCTGCTCGCGCACGGCCGCGAGCACCCGCTCCGGCCCGTCGGCCACCCGCGTGAACCCGATCTCTTCGGTGCGAGGCTGCGGCCCGCCGAATGCCGTCGGGGTGTCGTGGACGGTCCCGAAGTCGCCGTGCCCGGAGGTCTGAGAGACGGCCGCCTGGCTCGGGTAGATCCGCGGGCCCGGGAACAGCCCGCGGTCGAGCACGCGCCGCAGCGGCTCGGTGTCTCCGGCCATGTCCCGGACGGTGGTGAAGCCGCGCATCAGCATGTCGCGGGCCGAGGCCAGGGCCTGGTAGTAGACGGTGCCGGTGGCTCCGAGCTGCAGCTCCGCCATGGTGCCGCCGATCGCGAACAGGTGGACGTGAGCGTCGGTGAGCCCGGGGATGAGGGTGCGGCCTCCGCCGTCGAGCACCGTCGTTCCCCGGGAGCCGTGCGGGGGCGGGCTGCCCAGCACCACCTCCGCGATCCTGTCCCGCTCAATACGGACGTGTCCCGGCACCGCCTCAGCGCCGGTCCCGTCGAAGACGCGCACGTTCGTCACCAGCAGCCCGGCAGCAGAGTCGTCGATACCCATGCCGTCATCCTCGCCCGGCCGGGAGACCGCCACGAGACGGGACACCCGGGCGGAGGCCGTCAGAACACCGGCGTTCCGCGGGCGCCCACCGAGCCGGGCAGGCGGACAGTACTGGGAGTCCGCCACCCGGCCCGCCCCCTGGACGGACTGAGGACGCAACCCGTGCCAGACGCGCGAACGACCTCACTGGCCTGGCGGATGCCTCGTCAGTAGCGCCAGCGGACGGCCTCGATGACCTCCGCATCCGTGTGCATCGCGAACACCTCCGCCTCCGCCCGCCGGACGGCCAGCACGGCCTCGTACAGCTCGGGTCCGAGCGCCTGCCGCAGTACGTCGGACTTCTCGTACGCGTCGATCGCCTCCGGCAGGCTCGCCGGGAGGCGTTCGGCGTCGCCGAGGGTGGCGGGGTCGCTCAGGGTCTCGGGCGGGAGGGGCAGGCCGGCGTCCAGGCCGGCGAGTCCTGCGGCCAGCGCGCCGCCGACCGCCAGGTACGGATTGGCGGCGGCGTCGAAGCACTTGAGCTCGGCGTTGGCCTGCCCGGCGGCGGAGCCGGTGATCAGGCGCAGCGCCGCCTCGCGGTTCTCCAGGCCCCAGCAGCGGTAGGCCCCGGCGAAGTGGGAGGGGACCAGCCGCAAGTAGGAGGCGGCGCTGGGGGCGCCGAGGGTGAGCAGGGCGGGCAGCTCGGCCAGGATGCCCGCGAGGAACTGCTCGGCCTCGGGGTGGAGCCCGTGGCGGCCGGGGCCGCCGTGTCCGAGGTTCCGGCTGTCTCGCCAGAGGCTGAGGTGCAGGTGGCCGCCGTTGCCGATCGAGCCCTCGGAGAAGACGGGCGCGTACGAGACCCGCAGGCCGTGCCGGGCGGAGACGGCGCGGATGGTGTGGCGTACCAGCATCGCGGTGTCGGCCGCCTCGACCGGCCCCTCGGCGGTGACCGAGACCTCGAACTGCCCGGCGGCGTACTCGGGGTGGAGCTGGAGCACAGCCAGGCCCTGGGCGGTGAGGGCGCGCAGCACGTCCCGCAGGTAGTCGGAGTGCTCGACGAAGCGGGTCATCCCGAACGCGGGCGCGACCGTCGCGGGGGCTCCGGCGGCGTCGGCCGCCACCCACTCGATCTCGATCCCGGCTCGCACCGAAAGCCCGCGCCGCTCGACGGCCTCGGTGACCTGACGGGCGAAGCCGCGCTGGCAGCCGGGGTGCGGCGTGCCGCCCTGGGTGTAGCGGTCGGCCGGGGCCCAGGCCCAGCCGGGCTGGGCGGCGAGCGGGGTGAGCCGGTCGAGGTCGGGGACGAGCCGCAGGTCGCCCACCGGACCGCTGCTCGAAGGCGTAGTGGTGAGGGAGTCGTCCACCAGGGTGATGTCGAAGCAGGGCACCGAGCCGACACCGTACTCGGCGGCGCGTTCGAGCTGGGCGAGCGGGACGGACTTCACCCGGGTGAGCCCGGCGTTGTCGACCCAGCCGAACACCACCCCGTCGATTCCGTCTGCGGCGAGCTGGGAGGCGGCCGCCCGGGCCTGGGCGGCCCGCTCAGCTCGGGGGTACGTGGTGGTCATGCCGCCCATGCTGGCGCTCGCGGCGGCCGGCGGGCGAGTCGCCGACCGCGAATTCACTCGTCCGTGAACGATCGTGGCTGTGACGTGACGCGGGAGGCGGGGCATGGGAACCGCTCTGCCCGGCCGGTGGTCGACCGGGCCGAGGCCGGTGGTGCCGCCGACACTGGACGCACGCCCGCCACAGTCACTGCACGCGGCACGGTCACCCGATGGTGGGACGGTCCGCCGAAGATCGTCCCCGAACCCGTCTCCAGGCCACTACGCTCCCAGCAATCGAAGATCCGTGTCCGGACGAAGATGCGGCACGCTGCCGAAAGGCCATGGATGACCCCCCACATCGCCCGTGAGCGACGGGAGCCGTCGCCGACGGCGTCCCCCGAACTCCAGCTGGCCGATGCGCCTGGCACCCACTCGCTCGCCGCCTGGTTCCTCGGCCCGATGGCCGAGAACCAGACGGTGCTCGCCGACCTGATCAACGACGCCTTGGCGTCGCACTGCGCGGCCCGCAGGAACCTCTACAAAGACGACCCGCCCTACGTCACCGACGGGATCAAGCAGTCGCCGGAGTACCAGCAGTCCGTCGCGACCATGCGCAGGGAACACGCCAAGCTCCTGGACCACCTCGGCAGTTCGGTGCCGTTCTTCAGCTACCGCTACCAGGCCCACATGAACTGGGACCAGACGATCCCGGCGCTCGCGGGCTACTTCGCGGCCACGCTGTACAACCCGAACAACGTCGCCCTGGAGTCCTCGCCGGTGACGACCCGGTTGGAGGAGGAAGTCGGAAAGGACCTGTGCCGGCTGCTCGGCTACCAGCCGCTCGCCCTGCCGACACCGTGGGGCCACATCACCTCCGGCGGCACGGTCGCCAACCTCGAAGCCCTCTGGTCCGCACGCAACCTGACCTACTACCCGATCGCGGTGGCCGAGGCGATCCGGCGCCACCCGCACGCACTCGGCGGCGCCCGGGACCTCACCGTCCGCCTGGCGAACGGCAAGGACACCCCGACGCTGCTCGACCTGGACCCGTGGGAGTGCGTCAACCTGCCGGTGGACGAGGTGCTGGGCCTGCCGACCCGGATGGTCGAGGACCATCACGTCAGGACGGAGGACCTCAGGCTGATCAACACCTACACGTTGCAGCACCTCGGCTACGAGGAGTTCCGTCGGCGCTTCCTGGAGGGCCGGGTGGGCAACCCGGCCGTCCTTGTGACGGCGACCATGCACTACTCGTGGCCGAAGGCTGCGGCCCTGCTGGGCATCGGGCAGAGCGGTCTGGTCCCGGTCGAGGTGGACCTGGACGCGCGGGCCACCGTGGCGAGCCTGCGCACCCGCCTGGAGGAGTGCGAACGGGGCCGCCGCCCGGTCATCCTCAACGTCGCCGTGCTGGGCAGCACCGAGCAGAGCTCGGTCGATCCGCTGACGGAGATGCTGGCGCTGCGCGAGGAGTTCCACGCCCGCAACGTCTCCTATCCGATCCACGTGGACGCGGCGTGGGGCGGCTACTTCGCCTCGGTCAGGCGTCGCCGCCCGGAGCAGGCCGACGGCCAGGTCACCTTCACACCGGACTTCGTGATGAGTGAGTACGTCAACCGGCAGTACGACTCCCTGCACCGGGCGGACTCGATCACCATCGACCCGCACAAGGCCGGTTTCGTGCCCTACCCGGCGGGTGGCCTCTGCTACCGCAACGGTGCGCAGAAGAACATGGTGGCCTTCACCGCGCCCTACCTCGACCTGGGAAACTCGGGTGTGGGCCTGTACGGAGTCGAGGGTTCCAAGCCGGGTGCCGCCGCGGCGGGCGTCTACCTGAGCCACCGCGTCATCACCACCGACCAGCACGGCTACGGCAAGATCCTCGGGCAGGCACTGTTCAACAGCAAGCGCCTCTACGCGGCCTTCGTCACCCTCGGCCTCGACCACCCCGACCTGCTCGTCGCCCCGCTCCAGCGGCTGCCCGTCGAACGCGAACACCCGGGCGACGAGCGCGCCCTGCGGGAGCAGCTCCTTTTCATCCTGGACCGCATCGTGTGCAGGAGCAACGAGGAGATCATGGCCGACCCGGAAGCCCGGGACCTCCTCGCCGAGCTCGGTTCGGACCAGGTCGTCATCGCGTACGCGTTCAACGCCGTCCGCGAGGGCCGGCCCAACCCGGACCTGGCCAAGGCCAACCGGATCAACCGCCTGATCGCCGAGAAGCTCGGGATCGCCCCGAAGGTCCCTGCCGCCAGGAACATGCCCGCGCCCGCACAGCGCCCCGACCTGATCGTCAGCGGGTCGGCCCTCGAACCGGACCTGTACGGCGGGGTGTACATGCGGCGGGTGGCGGACCGGCTGGGCCTCCAGGGAGATCCCGGCGGGACCCCGATCAGGCATCTGGTCTCCTGCACACTGGACCCCTGGCTGACCGACACCGAGCGCGGCGACTTCATCCCCGTCCTGCGGGAAGCGTTGGCCGAGGGGGTGCGGGCGGCGATCCGCGAGGTGTTCCCCGAGCCTGCCCGGTGACCACTGGAAGTCCGAAGCCGTCATCGATCCCGTTCAGGCGGTGACTCCGAGCCTCTGATCACGTGCGGTGCGTTCTCGGGCGGTCGTGGGGGACGGCCTGGCGTCGGGGCGGGTGGATGGGGGAAGGAGACTGACAGGGATCGGCATTCGAGTGCCGTTGCGGAGGACCGATGCGTCAGGACGGACGGGTCACGGACTCCTTGTTCGCGCTGCTGAGCCGGGACTGGCTGGGGGCGCCGGTCGCGGTGCTGGTGGTGGCGGTGGGTGGCGCCATGGTCGGGGTAGGAGGGGCCTGGGCGGTGGCGCTCGGTGGTCCGGCGCTGGCCGTCGGTGTGCTGCTGGCGGCGGGAGCCGTGCGGCACCTGGTGCTGGTGGCCCGCGAGGCGCGGGCGAATCCGCCGCCGGGGCGGCTGGTGGACGTGGGCGGCCATCGGATGCACGTCCTGGGCGCGGGGGACGGCGGGGGCGGGCCCACGGTGGTCTGGATGCCCGGCGGGCACGCCCCTGGTGAGGACTTCCGGGAGCTGCACACGCTGTTGTCGGCCCGGGCCCGGTCGGTGCTGGTCGACCGCTTCGGCACGGGCTGGAGCGATGTCGGGCCCTTCCCCCGGACGACGGCGGCCGAGGCGGAGGAGCTGTCGGCCGCGCTGGAGATGGCGGGGGAACGGGCCCCGTTCGTGTTCGTCGGCCATTCCTTCGGCGGGTTACTGGTCGCGAACGTCGCCAGGCGGCGGCCGGAGCTGGTGGCCGGACTGGTGCTGCTCGATCCGACTCCCCTGGAGGTCATCGCTTTCGCGCCGCGCAACCGGCAGCTCGAGGGGATGCGTCGGCGCATCCTGCTGACAGCGGTGCGTCAACTTTTCGGTGCGCACCGTGGCCGGGGCGAGCGGACCGGGCAGCTGTGCGCCGCTGCGTCGGCCTTCGGGGAGCTCACGCCGACCGGCTTGGCACGGGTGGGCTGGGAGACCGTGGTGTACGACGGGGACCTCGGGAACCTGCCGCTGGTGCTCGTGATACCCCGGGATCTCATCGGCGGCGAGGCGGTGCTGGCCGGCGCCCGGGACGCGGTCGAGGCCGAGCGGATCAGCCGCTTCTACCTCGGCAGCAGGGTCCGGTACCTGGCGGCGTCGACGGCGTCCCGGCTGGTGCACACGCCCGAGGGGACGGGCCACGACTTCCCGCACGAGGCGCCGGAGTTCGTGGTCGGTGTGGTCGGGGACCTGGTGCGGGAGCTGCGGGTGGTCAGCCCATGACCGTCCGCGCCGAGTCCGCGCGTGCCGGGCGCCGGCGTGAGAAGGAACCCAGGTCCACGACGTTGCCGGTGTGTTCGCAGCGGTACCGGACCGGGTCGCCGTCGTGGTCGTGGCCGGCCTCGACCAGGTCGATCAGGGTTGCGAGGAAGCGGCCGACCAGCGGGGCGTTCTTGAACTGGTTGCCGCTGGTGCCCATGGCGACGTAGTAGCCGCCGAGGGCGGTGCGGTCGTAGATCGGGGTCCAGTCGTCGGCGACGTCGTACACCCCGGCGGTTCCGAGGGCTCGGTTGGGCACCCCGATGGTCGGGAAGCGGCGGGCCGCCCGGGTCACCTGGGTACGGAAGCGGTGGGCGGTGGGGCGGGGGTCGGCGGCGTCCGGGTCGTCGATCCACTCGGGTGGGTCGCAGGCGGGCTCGGTCCCGCCGACCAGGAGGTGGCCGCCGGGGGCCGGCCGCAGGTAGGTGCCGAGGTCGAGGTCGGCGACGACAGGGGTGTACCCGCCTGGTGCGGGGACCTGGTGGACCTCCTCGCGCAGTGGGCGTACTCCGATCGTGAAGTCGGCGCCGACGCCCGCCAGCCGGTTGAGGGCGCCCGACCAGGGGCCGGCGGCGTTGACGACCACTGGTGCGGGGATCCGCGCGCCGTCGGCGAGCCGGATGCCCGTCACCCGGTCCGCGCGCCGGTCGACGGCGACCACGGCCCGGTGGAACAGGAAGTGGGCGCCCAACTCGCCGGCCGCGTCGGCGAGGTTCTGGGCGGCGAGCTGCGGGTCGTCGACGTACCCGGCGTCCGGGGTGAACAGGGCGCCGAGCTCACCGGTCGGGCCGGCGAAGAAGGCGTCGTCGTCCACCGGCTTCGGCGGCCAGTACCGGCCGGGGTCGATCCCGGGCAGGCGCCTGCGCAGCGCGGCGGCGTCCCACCTTTCGTACGGGACGCCGGTGCGGTCGAACAGGGCGGTGACGGCGGACGGGTCGGCGGCGGGGGAGTCGAGCAGCACGGCGCCGGTGCGGTGGAAGGCGGCGAGCGGTCGGCGGTCGGTGAGTCGCAGGTGCTCGGGCCAGGACGTCCAGAGGTGCTGGGCCTCCCAGGCGGTGGCGACGCCGTCGAACGTGGAGTAGTTGAAGCGGATGATCGCGCTGGAGGCGCTGGTGGAGCCGTGGCCGGCGGCACCCGCCTTGTCCACGACGACCACCTGGCGCCCGCTGCGGGCGAGTTCAAGGGCGATGGCGGCGCCGATCACTCCGGCTCCGACGACTACGGCGTCCGCTCGGCGACTGGTCATCAGGTCCTTCGGAACGGTAGGCGGGGCACGGAGTCGAGCAGCTCCCGGGTGTACGGGTGCTGCGGGGCGTGCAGGAGGGCCCCGGTGGCGGCGGTCTCGACGATCCGGCCGTGCCGCATGACCGCCACCGTGTCGCAGACGTGGCAGACGGCGGGCAGGTTGTGGCCGATGAACAGCATCGACAGACCGAGCCGCCGCTGGAGTTCGCGGATCGTGTTGAGGACGGCCGCCTGCACCGAGACGTCGAGGGCCGAGGTGATCTCGTCGGCGATCAGCAAGCCGGGCTCGACGGCCAGGGCGCGGGCGACGGCGACCCGCTGGCGCTGGCCGCCGGACAGCTGCCGCGGTAGGCGGTCCGCGAACCGGGGGTCCAGGCCGACGAGTTCGAGCAGGGCGGGGACGCGCTCGGCACGGGCCCGCCGGTCGAGCCGGTGGAACGCGGTGGCCGCTTCGAGCAGGGTCTGGCGGACGGTCATCCGGGGATCCAGCGCGGTGTCCGGGTCCTGGAGGACGATCTGGACCAGACGGCCAAGCCGACGCCGGTCGCGGACGGTGCGGACCCGGACTTCCCGACCGTCGAGCAGGATCCGGCCCCCGTGCACGGGCGTGAGTCCGACGATCGCGCGGGCCAGGCTCGACTTGCCGGAGCCGGACTCGCCCACGAGCCCGAGCGTGGTGCCGGCCGGGATCTCCAGCGAGACGCCGTCCACGGCGGCGACGGGGCCGCGCGGGCCGTGGTGGCGGACGGTGAGGTCGCAGACCTGAAGGGTGGTCATGAAGCGAGGACCGCCTCCGGCACCGGATTCCAGCACGCGACCCGCTGCTCCGCGTCGAGGCCGTCAAGCGGCGGGGCCTGCTCGGCACAGCGGTCCAGGCGGTGCGGGCAGCGGGGTTCGAAGGGGCAGCCCGGGGCGGGGGCGAGCGGGTCGGGCGGTGCGCCCTCCACAGTCGGCAGCGGACGGTCACGGTCGGCGGTGAGGTCCGGTACCGAGGCGACCAGGGCCCGGGTGTAGGGGTGCCGGGCGCCGTCGGCGAGGCGGCCGGCGGGCAGGGATTCGACGATGGTCCCCGCGTACATCACCAGGACGCGTTCGCAGAACTCGCCGACCAGCGCGACGTCGTGGCTGATGAACAGGACGGCCGCGGAGGTGTCCCGCCGGAGGTCGGCGAGCAGTCGGGTGATCTGCCGCTGCACGGTGACGTCGAGGGCGGTGGTCGGCTCGTCGGCGAGGATCAGGCCCGGCCGCACCATCAGCCCGGCAGCGATCATCACGCGCTGACGCTGGCCACCGGAGAGCTGGTGGGGGCGCGAGCGCAGCAGTGCGGGGGGAAGGGCGACCCGGCGCAGCGCGTCGGCGGCTTGCGCGGCGGCCTGGGCGCGGCTCGCGCCGCGGTGGGCCCGGACGGCCTCGGTGAGTTGGGTGGAGACCCGCAGGGAAGGGTTGAGTGCGGAGGCCGGGTTCTGGAAGACCATCGCCAGACCGGTCGCGAGGTGGTGGTCGCGCTGCTTCGGGGTCATGGTGGCGAGGTCGGCGCCGAGCAGCCGGAGGGTCCGCCGGGACACCCGGGCCCGTTCGGGGAGCAGGTCGGCGATGGCGAGCGCGGTGAGCGATTTGCCCGAACCGGACTCGCCGACGAGCCCGACGATCTCGCACGGCCGCAGCGCGAGACTCACCCCGCGCACCGGACGAATTACGCCGTCCGGAGCGGGGAGTTCGACGCTGAGGTCCTCGACCTGGAGCACCAGGCCGTCCTCGGCCGGGCCGCTCGGGGCGGGCGATGGCACGGGCGTCCGGGGCGCCGGGCCGCGCCGGGCCACGCTCCCGGCCAGCACCTCGCCGAGCAGCTGGAAGGTCAGGGCCGCGTAGAGGACCGCCAGGCCCGGGGCGAGCGCGGACAGCGGTTCGGCGTAGATCCGGTCGAGTCCCTGGTTGAGGAGCTGCCCCCAGTCGTAGCTGGGCGGCTGGACGCCCAGTCCGAGGAAGCTCAGCCCGGAGAGCGCGACGAGGGCCGTACCCGCGGCCGTGGTGGTGGCCAGCAGCAGCGGCTCGGCGATGTTGGGCAGGACGTGCCGCCACAGCAGGCGGTGCCGGCGTAGGCCGAGGGCCCGGGCCGCGGCCAGGTGGTCGGTGCCGGCCACGGCGGCGGAGAGCGTCTGGGCGAGCCGGGCGAAGCCGGGGACGCCCGCGACGGCGAGGGCGAGCATCGCCCCGCCGGCGCCCGCGCCGAACACCACAGCGAGGAACATCGCGACCAGCAGCGCCGGGAAGGCGAGCAACAGGTTGATCAGGGCGGTGAGCGGCCGGCGGGCGCGGCGGCCGACGACGGCGGTGGCCCCGCCGAGCAGGACACCGCCGGTGGCGCCGAGCAGGGTCGCGGCCAGCGCGAGCAGCAGGGAGAGCCGGGAGGCCGTCAGGACCCGGGCCAGCACGTCCCTGCCGAGGTTGTCGGTGCCGAACGGGTGGGCAGCGGACGGGCCTTGCAGCACCGCGAAGGGGTCGGGGCGGTCGGCCGCCGTGCCCCACAGGAGCGGTGCGGCCAGCCCGAGGACGAGCAGCGAGACCAGCATGACCGCCGAGATCCAGGCCATCGGTGAGCGGAGGTACCTGCTGGGAACGGGCATCTCAGCTCTCCCGGATCGTCGAACGAGGGTCGAGCACCGCCAGCAGCACGTCGACCAGGAGGCCGGAGAGCAGTACGGCGGAGCCCAGGATCAGCACCATCGCCTGGATCACCGGGTAGTCCTGGGCCACCACGGACTGGGCCATCGCGGAGCCGATGCCCGGCCAGCCGAACACCTTCTCGACCAGTACGGTGCCGGCGATCATGCCGGGCAGCAGGCTACCGGCGACGGTGAGAGCGGCAGTGGCCATGTTGGGCGCCGCGTGTCGCAGGTAGCGGCGGGAGGGGGACAGCCGCTTGCTCCGGGCGGTGCGCAGGTAGTCCTCCCCCAGCACCTTCAGCGCCTCGACCCGGACGATGCGTACCAGGACGGCCGCCGGAGCGACGGACAGCGCGAGGACGGGCAGGACGAAGGACTCGGCACCCGCCGTGCCGGCCACCGGCAGTAGCTGGAGGCCGACGGCCAGCAGCGCGGTGAGCCCGGCGGCCAGCACGAAGTCCGGTACCCCGGCCAGGCCGGCAGTGACCACGGTGAACGCCAGCTCGCTGCGCGGGTGCCGGCCGTCGCGGGTGTGGACGGCGGCGAGCAGTCCGCCGGGCAGGGCGACGGCGAGGGTGGCCAGGAAGGCCAGGCCGGCGATCTCCAGGGTGGCGGGCAGCCGGGTGCGGACCAGTTCGGCGACCGGTGTCCCGGTGATCAGCGAGGTGCCGAGGTCACCGTGCACCAGGCCGCCCAGGTAGTGCCGGAACTGGGCGAGTAAGGGTGCGTCGAGGCCGATTTGGTGCCGGCGGGCGGCCACCAGCGCGGGGGCGGCATCGATGCCGAGGGCGGCGCGGACCGGGTCGCCGGGGATGAGGTGAACCATCGCAAAGGAAGCGGTGAGCACGATCCCGAGGGAGAGCAGTAGCCGGGCGGTGCGGCGCGTCAGGAACACCGTCCACGGGTGCCGCAGCAGACGGGGCAAGGACACGGTGGGCTTCCCGGTCACTGGTGGAGGCGGATGCTGGTGGGGACGAGCTGGCCGCCAAAGGTGGTGGCGAAGGTGGTGCGGTAGCCGTACACGGTGTTCCGGCCGTCGGCGATCGGCAGGGCGTCGGCCGAGCGCAGCAGCGCGGCGGCGGCCCGGTTCCAGGTGCCGCAGCCGGTGGTGTCGGGCTCCCGGAGCGCCTGGGAGATCAGGGCGTCGTACTGGGGGTTGGTGACGCCCGCGAAGTTGAGGCCCTGGGCGGGGGTGGGACCGGAGAAGAACGGGATGAAGCCGACCGGCAGGGCGAAGCCCGGTGAGGTGCCGACCACGACGTCGAAGTCGCCGCTCTGGTACATCGCGTTGACGAGGGCGGGCAGGCTCTCAGTGACCAGCGTGACGTCCGCGCCGAGCGCCGTCCAGGTCCGGGCCATCAGCTCGGCGGCGGGCGGCAGGGTCGGTCCGAGGTCCGAGCTGGTGATCAGGCGCAGCCGGAGCCCTCGGCCGTCCTTGGTCAGCGGGCCGCCATCAATGCGGGCCCAGCCGACCGCGCGCAGAGCCTCGGCGGCGTCCTGCGCCGGCAGGTTGGTGGCGGCGAGGTCGGCGTGGCAGACGGCCCCGACGGCGCCGAAGTCGGCGGCGGGCCGACCGGTGCCGCCGACGGCGACGTTGGCGAGGCCCTGGCGGTCGAGGGCGGACACCAGGGCGCGGCGCAGCGCCGGGTCGGCGAGGGGACGGCCGGGGCGCTGGTTGAAGAAGGTCAGCCCGACCACGGTCGCCACGTCCTCGGTGGCTAGACCGTGGCCGGTGAGCCGGGCGCGGTCGGGCCCGTTCACGCTCGCGATGTCGACGCCCCCGGTAAGCAGCAGGTTCGCGGTGGTGGAGGCCTGGGGCACCACCGAGAGGACGATCCGGGCCGGCAGGCCTGGCGCGGCGGTGGTCGCCCCGGCGGGGCCCCAGGTGTAGCCCTCGCGGACGGTGAACTCGTACGGCCCACCCGGGGAGTAGCGGGTGAGCACGTACGGGCCGGTGCCCTGGGTGGCACGGTCCAGCGATCCGGGCCGGTCGAGGCCGGCCGGGCAGACGATCGGCAGCAGGCCGAGGGTGCGGGTGAGGAACGGGAAGGGCGTGGCGGCGGTCGCCGACACCGTGCCGGTCCGGTCATCGGCACTCGCGGTGAACGGGACGTTCGGCAGCACGGTCTGGGCACCGGCGAGCTGGTGGACCGGGTCACCCGCGTAGTCGAGCGCCCGGGCCACGGCGGAGGCGGTGAGCGGGGTGCCGTCGGAGCAGGTGATGCCCGGGCGGAGGGAGAAGGTGGCCGTGGTGGTGGTGGCCTGCCAGGAGGAGGCGAGACCGGAGACCACGGTGCCGTCGGGGGCGACGTTGACCAGCGAGTCGTAGGCGTAGCGGGCCTGACTGGCCCCGAAGGTGGAGTACGGGTTGAAGCTGGGCGTCTCGCTGGACTCGGCGATCCGGAGGGTCCCGTGGTCCACCAGGGGGGTGGTCGTCGAGGAGTTGGCGACGTCGCCGCAGCCGCTCAGCGCGACGGCCGAGGCGGTGAGGGCGGCCGCCAGGGCGACCGGCGGGGTGCGTCGGGGCATGGCGGCCATGGTGCCACCTGGTCTTGGCTGCTGCGAGTCAACTGACCTACACGGCAGGCGTGTTCGAATTCCTTGAGTCGCCTGTCGGCCCGGCTGGGAGCCGTGGGCGGCGGCTTGGGAGGACGATCATCATTCACCCTTTCGAGCGGTGTCACGGTCCGCGTGTCCTGGACCGGGCTGCTTGGCGGTCGGTCGCCGCCAGGATGGTCGCATGACGAACGAACCGGGCCGGGAGATCGGCCGTCTGGCGGACCGCTATTGGGAGTTCCTGCTGGCGCGCGACCCCATGCTGAGAGTCCGTCAGGGGCTCCCGGTGGAGACGCTGCCCGGGGTGACACCCGCCGAGACCGAGGAGCGGGCGCGGTTCGCCGGGGATGTGCTGAACCGGGTGCGGGCGCTCGACGGTACGGAGCTGTCCGGCGCCGATGCCGACACCACCGCGTTCCTGGTCGGACTGGCCGAGCAGGAGCTGCGGGCCCACCGCCACTACTGGCTGACGCCCGCCGCCACGCCGTACCGGCTGTTCCCGCTGTCGCTGTACACCGACGCGGTGCTGTGCCCCTTTCGGCTCGCCGAGCGGCCGGATGCCGAGCGGTACTTGGCGCTGGTGCGCGAGCTGTCCCGGGTGGTCGGCTCGATCGGGGACAAGGTGGCAGGGCAGGCGGCGCGGGGTTTCCGGGTGCCCGCCCCGGCGCTGGCCGGAGCGCGCACCACCCTCGCCGGGCTGCGGACGTCGGTCGCGCACCGGGTGGAGGTGGCCGAGGACCGGCTCGACGGGCTGGGGCCGGCCGGGCGCGGGCACCTCCTGGACGGCGTGCGGCGGCTGGTGGAGAGCGAGTTGACGCCGGCCTTCGACCGGCTGCTCGCCGTCCTGGACGACCCGGCCTATCTGCTCGCGGCGCCGCAGGCCGTCGGCTGGGCGCAGTACGAGGGCGGTGAGGAGGCGTACCGGGACTTCGTCCGTACCCACAGTGGGGGCGACACGTCACCCGAGCAGCTGCACGAGCTCGGCCGCGAACAGTGCCGCGAACTCGCGGAGCGGATGCGGGAGGTGCGCGCGACGCTGGGCTTCCACGGCTCGGAGGCCGAGTTCCACGAGCGGTTGCGCACCGAGCCCCGGCTGTACGCCCGGACGCCGGAGGAGGTCGAGGCGCGCTACCGCGGCCATCTCGACCGACTGGCCCCGGTGCTGCCGCACTGGTTCGCCACCCTGCCGCGGGCGCCGTACGGACTGGCCCGACTGGACCCGGCGCTGGAACCGGGTATGACTTTCGGCTACTACGAGGCGCCGACCGCGGCCGATCCGGTCGGGCGCTACCGCTACAACGGTTCGGACCTGGACCGGAGGTCCCTGCTCGGCTCGGCCTCGCTGATCTACCACGAGCTCGCGCCGGGGCACCACTTCCACCTCGCCCGGCAGGCGGAGAACCGCGCGCTGCCACAACTGCGCCGTGAGGTAGCCGAGTTCGGTGCGTTCAACGAGGGCTGGGCGGAGTATGCAGCGGGCCTCGGCTGGGAGGCGGGCCTCTACGCGGACCCGTGGGACGCTTATGGACGCCTCGCCCAGGAGCGGTTCACCGCGCAGCGCCTCGTCGTCGACACCGGGCTCAACCTCGGGACGATGAGCCTGGAGCGGGCGCGGGACTTCATGCGCGCCAACTCCACCGAGGCGGACGGCCAGATCGCCTCGGACCTGCTGCGCTACTCGACGGACCTGCCAGGGCAGGCGCTCTCCTACCGGGCCGGCTTCCTGGAATTCGGCCGACTGCGGGCCGACGCCGAGGCGCAGCTGGGCGCCGGGTTCGAGGCGCGGGCCTTCCATGAGGCGGTGCTGGGGGGTGGGGCGCTGCCGTTCCCGGGACTGCGCCGGCGAGTGGTGCGGGAACTCGGCGCGCACTGATGCGGACCAATTGCGTCTGATAATCAGGTAAGCGCATCGCCCGGTGTTCGGGTGCACTGCAATTCGGGTCGCACGAGATGGTCATGAACACTCGCATGAGTGAATCCGGCGGAAGACGTTTGGCCTCGGCCGACATGGTTCGACTACGGTGGCCATGAGATCGGGCGGCGCGTGCCGGTGTCCGGAAATTCGGTTCGGTAGGTGAATCCCGGATTCCGAGGTGGAATGCTTCCGTCCGCCCGGCTGCGCGCTGCTCCGTGTTCGCAGTGCCCGGGTTCCCTGCCATACCTATGTGTAGAGAGGATGGAGCATCATGCCGCCCGTAGTACCACCCTTCCTGATCGGCCTCGTCGTCGCGCCCCTGGCCAAGCGCCTGCTCAAGCCGCTGCTGCGCGGAGTCGTCAAGACGTCCGTCGGCATCGCGATGGAGGTGAAGAAGGCCGCCCACGAGGCCGGGGAGAACATCCACGACCTCGCGGCCGAGGTGGCCGCCGACATGGTGGCGGCCCAGATCGCCACCGGTGACACCGGAGCCGGCTCAGGTGACGGTCAGCATCCCGACGGGAACGGCGCCCCGGGCGCCGCGAAGGACGAGACCGCCGAGCGGGCTCGCCGGGCCTCCGAGGAGGACCCGAGGGCCCCCAAGATCCGCGCGACCGCAGGCGTCGGCAAGACGTCCTGACGGCCGTCCGGATCCCAGGCCGCCGCCGGGCGCGCATTTCGATCGATTTCGAAGGAGTGCGCCCCGGTGGCGGCCGACTGCAGGCTGGTCGGCTGCGGCGCAGTCGCCGCCAGAATTACCCACTCCGCCATCGCAATCCGTCGTATCACCGACGGTTTTCCGCGACCTCCGCAAACAGGTGATCGTACAAATGCCATCGCTACTGGGTGCCGCAGCCGGAATCCGCTCCGCGGAATTGGACGCGAGCCCGCGATCGGTCATCCCGGGCCGCCAGCGCTGGGACGTCAAGCTGGTACTCGGACGGCCACGAACGGCCGAGGTGCTCGCCGCCGCGCTGCGTCGCGTTCCCGGGGTCACCGAGGCCCAGGCCAACCCGGTCACCGGCGGGGTGCTCGTCCGGCACGATGCGCGGGTGCGCGCCACGGACGTCGGCCGGATCGTCCGCAGGGCCGTCGCCCTGGTCGCGGAGGGCCCGACCAGAACGGCCGCCCCCGCTAGGCCCGCCGCCGCACCGGCCCCGCGGGCGGACCGGGGCCTGGTCGTGCGACCGGTGCTCGCGGTCGGCGGCGGGGTCGCGGCCGGGATCGCGCTGATCAAGGGGTCGGCGCTGAGCCGGCAGCTGGTGGCGGTGGGCGGGGTGGCCGCAGCGACCGCGGCCGTCGTCCGGAAGGCCTGGCATAGAACGGTCGACGCCTCCCAGGGCGCTGCCGGGCCCGGAGCCGAACGCCATCCCCTGCTGGAGATCGTCGGACCGCACCGCGCCCGCCTCTACCGGGCCGCCGCGCTCTCGGTCTCCTGCCAGATCTCGGAAATGGCGCTCGGCACCTTCCTCGGCTGGACCGGACTGGTCCTCATCAAGGGCGAGGCCGCGCCCCTGGTCAGCCTCGGCCTGACCACCGCCTCCGCTCAACTCTGGGGCCTGGCCGGGCTGGTGGCCGCCGCCTGCGCCGCCGTGGCGGGCCTCTCCTACGCCTCGAACCTGCAGTGGCGCCGGCTCGGCCAGGACGTCGAGCACGACTGGCGGGGCCGTACGTACCGGCACGTCCAGCACCTTGACCTGGGGCAGTTGGAGGGCGAACGGACCACCCGGGTGGCCGGGGCGCTCACCGACGACGTCGGCCAGCTGGGCGCCTTCTTCGCCGGCCCGGCCAACGACGTGCTGCAACTGGGCACCAGCCTGGCCCTCCTGGTGCCGGCCTTCCTGCTGCTGGCGCCCCAGATCGCCTGGATCGCGTTCCTGCCGATCCCGGTCATCGCCTGGCTGTCGCTGCACCACCAGGACAAGGCCGCGGCCGACTACGCCGTCACCGGCGAGCGCCGGGCCAGGCTGGGCAGCCAGGTGATCAACTCGCTGGAAGCCAGCGCCACCGTCAAGAGCTTCTGCACCGAGGACTACGAGGCCGAACGCATCGACGAGTTGAGTGCGGCGGCCCAGGAGAGCACCCGGCAGACCGACCGGGGCACGATCCGCCACGCCGAGACCGTCCGGGCCTGCACCACCGCCTCGATGGCGGGCACCCTGCTGATCGGCGGCCGTTCAGTACTCAACGGAACCCTGCGCTTCGAGGTGTTCAGCCCGCTGATCGGGCTGCCCCAGATGCTGCTGATGCGGATGAGCCGGGTCGGCGGCATCGTCGACCAGTACCAGCGCACCCTCGCCTCCTACGACCGGGTCCAGCGGCTGCGCGCCCTGCCCGTCGAGGCCGACGGCAGCAACGGGACGCTCGACCCCGCCGAGGTGCGCGGCGAGCTCGTCCTCGACGGGGTCACCTTCGCCTACCCCGGCCGGCCGGCGGCACTGGAGGACCTCTCGCTGACCATCCCGGCCGGGCAGGTGACCGCCCTGGTGGGCGCCACCGGCTCCGGCAAGACGACGATCGCCAAGCTGCTGATGCGCTTCCAGGACGCGGAGTCCGGCAGCGTGCTGCTCGACGGACAGGACGTCCGGGACCTGTGGCGGCACGACCTGCGCCACGCCATCGGCTTCGTCGCCCAGGACCCGTTCCTCTTCGACGGAAGCATCGCCGACAACATCCGCTACGGCAGCTTCGACGCCCCCGACGAGGCCGTGGTCCAGGCGGCGATGACGGCCGAGGCGCACACCTTCATCGCGACGCTGCCGGACGGCTACGACACCCTGATCGGCGAACGAGGCGCCGCGCTCTCCGGCGGCCAGCGGCAGAGGATCGCCCTGGCCCGCGCGATCCTCAAGGACCCGCCGGTCGTCATCCTCGACGAGGCCACCTCCGCGGTGGACAACGAAACCGAGGCCGCCATCCAGCGCACGCTCCGCAGCTTCGCGGCCGACCGGACGATGGTCGTCATCGCCCACCGGCTCTCCACCGTCCGCCACGCCGACCGGATCTACGTCCTGGACAAGGGCGGCGTCGTCGCCGAACAGGGCACCCACGACGAACTGGTCGCCCGGCACGGACTCTACGCATCCCTCTGGCAGCTCCAGGCCGGCGAACTCGCCGCCTGACCACAGCAGCAGCGCCCGCCCGCCGACCGCGTGACGACACCGCGGTCGGCGGCGCCCGGCGCGCCCTGCCCACATGCCTGCCCACACTCTCGGAGGTACCCCATGTCCCGTCGCGACGGCGACGTCCTGGCCCTGACAGCCGCCCAGCTCGAGATCTGGCTCGCCGAGCAGAGCTCACGGACGCCGATCCCGGGCTACCGCGTCGGCGAGTGCCTGGAGATCCACGGACCGGTGGACCGGGAGCTGTTCGAGACCGCGCTGCGCCGGGTCGTCGACGAGGTCGACGCCCTGCACGTGACCTTCGTCGACGACGGCGACGGCCCGCGCCAGGTCCTCCGGGAGAGCTGGGACTGGACGCCCGCGCACCTCGACCTCAGCGGGGAGCCCGATCCCCGCGCGTTGGCCGTGGAGTGGATGGAGCGGGACCTGCTGCGCCCGCTGGACCTCGCCCGTGACCCGCTGTTCGGCCACGCGCTGATCAAGGCGTCGCCGACGGAATTCCTCTGGTACCTGAACTACCACCACGTGGTGCTGGACGCGATCAGCAGCTCCATGCTCCGGCAGCGGGTCGGCGAGGTGTATTCGGCGCTCGCTGAGGGCGACGCCGTACCGCCGTGCCCGTTCGGCTCGCTGCGGGACCTGGTCGACAGCGACGCCGGCTACCGCGCGTCCACCGACTTCGCCGCCGACCGCGCCTACTGGACCGAGCGTTTCGCCGACCTGCCCGCCCCGACCCGGCTCACCGACACCTCCGCGACCGACCCGCACCGCGCTCTCCGGCTGGCCGAGGAGCGGGAACTGCGCCGCCCGGACGCCCTGCGGGTGGCGGCGGGACGTTCCGGCGTCCGGTGGTCCCGCGTGGTGATCGCGGCGACGGCGCTCTACGCCCACCGGCTGACCGGCACCCAGGACGTGGTGCTCGCCATGCCCGTCACGGCCCGCAGGGGCGCCGACCGCGACCTGATGTCGGTGCCGGGCACGATGTCCAACGTGGTGCCGCTGCGGCTGACGGTGCGACCGGACATGCCGTGGCGCGAACTCGTCGCCCAGGCGGCGCGGGAGGTCGAGTCAGCCGTCACGCACGAGCGCTACCGCAGCGAGGACCTGCTGCGTGACCTCGGCGCCCCGGGCAGCATCGGGACGGCGTTCCCGCTGATCGTCAACATCATGGCCTTCAACTCCAGGCCGAGCTTCGCCGGGCACCCGGCCTCCGTGCACCACTTCGTGTCCGGGTCCACCACCGACCTCGCCGTCTGGGTGTTCGACTACCGGGACGGCAACCCGCCGCTCCTTCGGCTTCACGGTGCGCCGGAGGCGTACGGCGACGACGACCTCGCCGCCCATCAGGAGCGGCTGCTCGCACTGCTCGACACCGTCGCGGACTGTGACCCGGATGACCTGGTGGGCCGGATCGAGCTGCTCACGGCCGAGGAGTACGGCGAGCTGGCGGTGCTCGGCGCCGGGCCGGCCGCGCCGGCCCCGGCCGAGAGCCTGCCGGAGCTGTTCCGGGAGCACGTGCGGGCGACCCCGGACGCCGTCGCGCTGGTCTGCGGCGACGTCTCGTTGACGTACGCGGAGCTGGACGCGCGGGCCAACCGGCTGGCGCACGCCCTGATCGAGCGGGGCGCGGGACCGGAGCGGCTGGCGGCGGTGGCCCTGCCGCGCTCGGCGGAGCTGGTGGTGGCGATCCTCGCGGTGCTGAAGACCGGCGCGGCGTACGTACCGGTCGACCCCGAGTACCCGACCGCCCGGATCGCCTACCTGCTCGACGACGCCCAACCGGCCTTGGTGGTCACGGACTCCCGCAGTGAGGACCGCCTGCCCGCCGGCGGTCCGGTCGACCGGCTGGTGCTGGACACCGACGACCTGAACGGACAGCCGGACACCGACCCGATGATCGCCATCGATCCGGGTCATCCGGCGTACGTCATCTACACGTCCGGTTCCACCGGGCGGCCCAAGGGTGTGGCACCGACCCACGGCGGTCTGCTGAACCTGCTCGCCGACCTCCGGCAGGTGCATTTCGCGGCGGTGCTCGGAGAGCGGCAGCGGCTGCGGGTGGCCCTGACCACGTCGGTGTCGTTCGACGCCTCCTGGAACCAGTTGCTCGCCCTGTTCGCGGGCCACGAGCTGCACGTCCTGGACCACGCGACCTGGACCGACCCCGTGGCCTTCGTCGGCTACGCGGCTCGCTGCGGGCTGGATTACATCGAGGCCACGCCGTCCTACCTGGACGTCCTGGTCGCCCACGGGCTGCTGAGCGACCCGCAGTGGCGCCCGGCGCTGGTCGCGGCGGGCGGCGAGGCCGTTCCGGAGCGGCTGTGGGAGCAGCTGCGGGCGTCCGAGGGGGTGTCCTGCCTCAACCTCTACGGGCCGTCTGAGTGCACCGTCAACCCGGTGATCGCGTCCCTGGGTTCGAGCTCGCGCCCGGTCATCGGCCGGCCGGCCACCAACGCCCGGCTGTACGTGCTCGACGGCGCCCTGCGGCCGCTGCCGACCGGTGCGGCGGGTGAGCTGTATCTCGCCGGCGCGTGCCTCGCCCGCGGCTACCTCAACCGGCCGGGGCTGACCGCCGGGCGGTTCGTTGCCGACCCGTTCGGGCCGGCCGGATCGCGGATGTACCGCAGCGGGGACCTGGTGCGCTGGGACGCGTCCGGCAACCTGGAGTTCCTCGGCCGCACGGACGACCAGGTGAAGATCCGCGGCTTCCGGGTCGAGCTCGGCGAGATCGAGGCCGTCCTCGCCGAGCACCCGCAGGTCGCCCGGGCCGCCGTGCTGGTGCGCGCCGAGGAGCCCAGGCTGGTCGGCTACGCGGTGCCCGAGCCCGGCACCACCGTGACCGACACCGCCCTGCGCGACCACCTGAGGGACCGGCTGCCCCGGCACATGGTGCCGTCGGCGCTCGTGCTGCTGGACGCGCTGCCGCTGACCCCGAACGGCAAGCTCGACCGGCAGGCCCTCCCGGACCCCGACCGGCAGCCCGCCGCGCCGGGCCGTGCCCCGCGCACCGCGACCGAGCACCTGCTCGTGGGGTTGTTCGCCGAGGTGCTCGGGGTGTCCGAGCCCGGGCTGGACGACAGCTTCTTCGACCTCGGTGGGCACTCGCTGCTCGCCACCCGGCTGGTCGCCCGGGCCCGGTCGGTGCTGGGCGTGGAGCTGAGGCTGCACGACCTGTTCGACGCGCCGACGGTGGCGGAACTGGCGGCGGCGGTGGACGTCGCGGGCCGGGCGCGTCCGGCGCTGGCGCGGCGCGAGCGGCCGGCGACCGTTCCGCTGTCCTTCGCACAGCGGCGGCTGTGGTTCCTGCAGCGCATGGAGGGCCCGAGCGCCACCTACAACATCCCGCTGACCCTGCGGCTGTCCGGAAGCCTGGACCAGCGGGCCCTGGAAACCGCCCTGGCGGACCTGGTCGAGCGGCACGAGAGCCTGCGCACCGTCTTCCCGACCGCCGACGGCGTGCCGTGCCAGCGGGTGCTGGACCCCGACGAGGCCCGGCCGCGGCTGCGGGTGACCGAGCTCGGCGAACGCGAGCTGCCGGAGCGGCTGGCGCAGGCGGCCCGGTACGGGTTCGATCTCGCCGAGGAACCGCCACTGCACGCCGAACTCTTCCAGCTGGCGGCCGAGGAGCACGTGCTGGTGCTGGTAGTGCACCACATCGCCGGTGACGGCTGGTCGATGGGGCCGCTCTCGCGGGACCTGGCGACCGCCTACGTGGCCCGCGCCGAGGGCGGGAAGCCGGAGTGGTCGCCGCTGCCCGTCCAGTACGCCGACTACGCCCTCTGGCAGCGGGAGCTGCTCGGCGACGGAACCGACCCGGACAGCCTGCTGAACAGCCAACTCGCCTACTGGCGCGAGCAGCTGGCGGACCTCCCCGAGCAGGTGGAGCTGCCGTTCGACCGGCCCCGGCCGGCCGCGATGTCCTACCGGGGCGCCCACCTGCCGGTACGGATCGACTCCGAGCTGCACCAGTGCCTGCGCGCGCTCGCCCGCGACGGCGGGGCCAGCCTCTTCATGGTGCTCCAGGCCGGACTGGCCGCGCTGCTGGGCAAGCTCGGCGCGGGCAGCGACGTCCCGATCGGCACCCCGATCGCCGGGCGCACCGACGAGGCCGTGGACGAGCTGGTCGGCTTCTTCGTCAACACCCTGGTGTTGCGCACCGACCTCTCCGGTGACCCGTCGTTCACCGAACTGCTCGGCCGGGTGCGCGGAGACGCGCTGGCCGCGTACGCGCACCAGGACGTGCCGTTCGAGCACCTGGTGGAGGCGCTGAACCCGACCCGGACGCTGGCGCACCACCCGCTGTTTCAGACCATGCTCGCCCTGCAGAACGCGCCGCTCGGCACCTTCGACCTGCCGGGGCTGCGGGTGGCGACCGACCTGGTCCCCACCGGAACGGCCAAGTGCGACCTGACCTTCATCCTGGCCGAACAGCCCGGCGAGGACGGCCTGTCGGGCGTGGTGGAGTACAGCACCGACCTGTTCGACGCGGACACCGTGGCCGGGATCGTCGAGCGCTGGCTGCGGCTGCTGCGCGCCGTGGTCGCCGACCCCGGCCGGCGGATCGGCCGGGTGGACGTGTTGTCCGCCGAGGAGCTCAGCGCACTGCTCCCGGCCCGTACCGGCCAGGGCGAGCAGGTGCCGGAGGGCGGCCTGACTGCGCTGTTCGAGCGGCAGGTGCGGGCCAACCCGGCCGCCGCCGCCCTCACCGACGGCGAAGTCACCCTGACCTACGGCGAGTTGAACGCCCGCGCGAACCGGCTCGCACACGCGCTGATCGAGCGGGGCGTGGGCCCGGAGCAGCTCGTGGCGCTGGCCCTGCCGCGTTCGGCGGAGCAGGCCGTGGCGGTGCTCGCCGTGCTCAAGGCCGGCGGCGCGTACCTCCCGGTGGACCCGCGGTACCCGGCCGCCCGGATCGCCTACCTGCTCCAGGATGGCCGGCCCGCGCTCCTGGTGACGACCGGCGCGGCCGGCGAGCTGCCGGGAGCGGACGGCGTGGACCGGCTGCTGCTGGACACCGCCGAACTGGACGGGTTGCCGGACTCCGACCCGCGGGTCGCGGTCGATCCCGGTCAGGCGGCCTACGTCATCCACACCTCCGGCTCCACCGGCAACCCGAAGGGCGTCGTGGTCCCGCACCGGAACGTGGTGCGACTGTTCGACACCACCCGGGAGCTGTTCGGCTTCACCGCCGAGGACGTCTGGACGCTGTTCCACTCCTACGCCTTCGACTTCTCGGTGTGGGAGCTGTGGGGCGCGCTGCTGCACGGCGGCCGGCTGGTCGTCGTGGACCACGAGACCAGCCGCTCGCCCGGCCGGTTCCTGGAGCTCCTCGCCCGGGAGCGGGTGACCGTCCTCAACCAGACGCCCTCCGCCTTCTACCAGCTGATGCAGGCGGACCAGGAAGCGGCGCCCGAACTCGCCCTGCGCACCGTGGTGTTCGGCGGTGAGGCGCTGGAGCACGCCCGGCTGACGAGCTGGTACGAGCGTCACCCGGAGGACACGCCGCGGCTGGTCAACATGTACGGCATCACCGAGACCACCGTGCACGTCACGCACGCGGCGCTCGACGCCTCCGGCAACGCCACCGGGCAGATCGGCACGGCCCTGCCGGACCTGCGCACGTACGTCCTCGACGGCGGCCTGCGCCCGGTGGCCCCGGGCGTCGCGGGCGAGCTGTACGTCGCCGGCCCTGGCCTGGCCCGCGGCTACCTGAACCGGCCCGGCCTGACCGCCGGGCGATTCCTCGCCGACCCATTCGGGCCCGCAGGCTCCCGGATGTACCGCACCGGCGACGTGGTGCGCCGGGCCGCATGGGGGTCCCCCCGGCCGGAGGCTGGGGGAGGCAGCCTGCGCTACGTCGGCCGGGCCGACCAGCAGGTGAAGGTACGCGGCTTCCGCATCGAGCTCGGCGAGATCGAGGCGGCACTCGCTGCGCACCCCGGCGTCGCCCAGGTCGCCGTGCTGGCCCGGCAGGACCGGGCCGACGACACCCGGCTGGTCGCCTACCTGGTGCCGGCCTCAGGCGCCGCGCCGCGCCCGGCCGAGCTGCGCGGACACCTGGCCGAGCGGCTGCCGGAGCACATGGTGCCGTCGGCGTTCGTCCTGCTGGACGCACTGCCGCTGACCACCAACGGCAAGCTCGACCGCCGTGCTCTGCCCGCCCCCGACCTCGCCCCGGCGGCGACCGCCCGAGCGCCGCGCACCCCGCAGGAGCAGGTTCTCTGCGAGCTGTTCGCCGAGGTCCTGGGCGTGGCGTCGGCCGGCGTCGAGGACGGCTTCTTCGACCTCGGCGGCCACTCCCTGCTGGCCACCCGCCTGGCCGCCCGGATCCGCGCGACCCTCGGCGTGGAGATGCCGCTGCGCACGCTGTTCGAGGCACCGACCCCGGCCGGCCTGGCCGCCGCCCTGGTGGCGGCCGGACCGGCGCAGGCCGCCCTGGCACGGCGCGAGCGCCCCGAGGTGATCCCGCTGTCGTTCGCGCAGCGGCGGCTCTGGTTCCTGCACCAGTTGGAGGGTGCCAGCGCGAACTACCACATCTCCCTCGCCTGGCGGCTGTCCGGGGACCTGGACCGGCGGGCCCTGGAAGCCGCCGTGGTGGACGTCGTGGCGCGGCACGAGAGCCTGCGCACCGTCTTCCCGGCGGTGGACGGCGTGCCGCACCAGGAGGTGCTGGACGTCGTGGCAGCCCGCCCGGGGCTGCTGGTGAGCCGGACGACCGAGGCCGAGCTGCCGGCCGTCATGGCGGAGGCGAAGGCCCACCGATTCGACCTGGCGGTCGACGTCCCGCTGCGGGTCGAGCTGTTCGAGCTGGCAGCGGACGAGCACGTGTTCCAGCTGGTGCTCCACCACATCGCGGGCGACGGCTGGTCGCTGGGCCCGCTCGCGCAGGGCCTGACCGCCGCCTACGCGGCACGCTGCCGGGGCGAGGAGCCCCAGTGGGAGGAGCTGCCGGTCCAGTACGCCGACTACACCCTGTGGCAGCACGAGCTGCTGGGCGAATCCACCGACCAGGACAGCCTGTTCGCCCGCCAGGCGGCCTACTGGACCCGGCAGTTGGCGGATCTGCCGGACCGGATCGAGCTGCCCGCAGACCGGACCCGCCCGGCGGTCGCCTCGCACCGGGGCGGGCTCGTGCGCGCGGGGCTGGACGCCGAGCTGCACCGCGGCCTGCGCGAGCTGGCCCGGGCACACGGGACCAGTCTGTTCATGGTGCTCCAGGCAGGGCTGGCGGCACTGCTGAGCAGGCTCGGTGCGGGCGACGACATCCCGGTCGGCAGCCCGGTCGCGGGCCGGACCGACCAGGCGCAGGACGAACTGGTCGGCTACTTCGTCAACACCCTGGTGTTCCGTACCGACACCTCGGGCGATCCGACCTTCGCCGAGCTGCTGGGCCGGGTTCGGGACACCGCGCTGGCCGGGTACGCCCACCAGGACCTTCCGTTCGAACACCTGGTCGAGCTCCTGAATCCGTCCCGGTCGCTGTCGCACCACCCGCTGTTCCAGGTCATGCTGGTGCTGCAGAACGCACCCCGCGCCGACTTCGCGCCGCCCGGACTGCGCGTCGAGGACGTGCCGTCGACCTCGACCACCGCCAAGCTCGACCTGATCTTCACCATGTCCGAGCGGCACGCGGAGGACGGTACCCCGGAGGGGATCGACGGGTCCGTCGAGTACACCAGCGACCTGTACGACCCGGCCACCGTCGAGACGATGATCGGGCGGTTGGAGCGGCTGCTCCGCGCCGCGATGGCCGACCCGCGGCGCCGGCTCAGCCGGCTCGGCCTCCTCACCGCCGAGGAGCGCGATGAGTTGACGGCGCTGGGTACCGGCCCGGAGGCCCAGGCGTTCACCGCGAGTCTGCCGGAGCTGTTCAGTGCTCAGGTGCGGGCGACTCCGGACGCCGTCGCGGTGGTGGGGCCGGAAGCGTCGCTGACGTACGCTGAGCTGGACGCGCGGGCGAATCGGTTGGCGCATGCGCTGATCGCGCGGGGTGCGGGGCCGGAGCGGCTGGTGGCGGTGGCGCTGCCGAGGTCGGCCGAGCTGGTGGTGGCGATCCTCGCGGTGCTGAAGACCGGCGCGGCGTACCTCCCGGTCGATCCGGAGTACCCGGCCGCGCGGATCGGATACATGCTCGACGACGCCCGGCCGGTCCTGGGGCTGACCGACGCCGCCACCCGGGGTCGGCTGCCGGACGGTCCGGTCAGATGGCTGGTGACCGACGACCCGGTGACGGCGGGGCTGATGGAGGGCTGCCCGGCCACGGACCCGGCGGTGGTCGTCGATCCGGGCCACCCGGTCTACGTCATCTACACCTCCGGCTCCACCGGTAAGCCCAAGGGCGTGGTGGCGACGCACGGCGGCCTGGTCAACCTGTTCGCCAACCAGTGTCTGCTGCTCTTCCGGACCGGGGAGCGGATGCGGATCGGGCTGACCACGTCCGTGTCGTTCGATGCCTCCTGCGACCAGTTGTTCGCCCTGTACGCGGGTCACGAGCTGCACGTCCTGGACGAGGCGACCTGGAGCGACCCGGACGCCTACCTCGAGTACGCCGCGCGGGCCGGGCTGGACACTGTCGGCGGAACCCCGTCCTACCTGCAAGTCCTGGTCGAAAACGGCCTGTTGGACCACCCGTCGTGGCGTCCTTCGATGGTCGGGCTGGGCGGTGAGGCCGTTCCGGAGCAGCTGTGGGAGCGGTTGCGGGCGGGCGGCGACGTGTTCTCCCTGAACTACTACGGGCCGGCCGAGTGCACGGTGGACTCGGTGGTCGCGCCGGTGGAGGTGAGCGCGCGCCCGGTGATCGGTAGGCCGCTCGGGGGCGTCCGACTTCACGTGCTCGACGCCGCGTTGCAGCCGGTGCCCGCCGGGGTGTCGGGCGAGCTGTACATCGCAGGCACGGGGCTGGCGCGCGGCTACCTGAACCGGCCGGGGCTGACCGCGGGGCGGTTCGTCGCGGACCCGTTCGGACCGGCCGGATCCAGGATGTACCGCTCCGGTGACCTGGTGCGGTGGGGCTCGGACGGGAACCTGGAGTTCCTCGGCCGCATCGACGACCAGGTCAAGGTCCGGGGATACCGGATCGAGCTCGGCGAGATCGAGGCGGCACTGGCGGAACACCCGCAGGTCGCGCGGGCCGCCGTGATCGTCCGGCAGGACCGGGCGGGGGACCCCCGGCTGGTCGCCTACCCGGTGCCCGTCACCGGGGCGGAGCTCCGGCCGGAGGACCTGCGGGCGCACCTGCGCGAGCGGCTGCCGGACTTCATGGTGCCGACCGCGTTCGTCTCCCTCGACGCCCTGCCGCTGAACACCAGCGGCAAGCTGGACCGGCGCGCACTCCCCGAGCCGGAGACCTCCGTGACGGGGACCGGCCGGGCACCGCACACGCCCGAGGAACACGTGCTGGCCGGGCTGTTCGCCGAGGTGCTGGGCCTGTCGCAGGTCGGTGTCGACGACGACTTCTTCGACCTGGGCGGGCACTCCCTGCTGGCCACCCGGCTGGTGGCCCGGATCCGTACGACCCTGGACGTGGAGCTGCCGCTGCACACCCTGTTCCGCGATCCGACGGTGGCCGGGCTGGCTGCCGGGCTGGGCGGCGCGGACCGGGCCAGGCTCGCCCTGTCGCGGGCTGAGCGGCCCGCGCTGGTGCCGCTGTCGTCCGCTCAGCGGAGGCTGTGGTTCCTGCGCCAGTTGGAGAGCGCCGACTCCGTCTACAACATGCCGCTCGCGTGGCGGCTCTCGGGACCGCTGGACCTGGCGGCCCTGGAGGCGGCGCTGGGCGACGTCGTCGACCGGCACGAAGCCCTGCGCACGGTCTTCCCGGCCGTGGACGGCGTACCCCACCAGCAGGTACTGCCCGCCGGGGAGGCGCGCCCGAGACTGTCGGTCACCCCGGCCGACGAGACGACCCTGCCGGACCTGCTAGCCGGTACCGCAACGCGGGGCTTCGACCTCGCGGCCGAACCGCCGCTGCGCGCGGAGGTGTTCGAGTCGGCGGCGGACGAGCACGTGCTGCTCCTGGTGATGCACCACATCGCCGGTGACGGCTGGTCGCTGGGCCCGCTGGCCGCCGACCTGGCCACCGCGTACGCGGCGCGCCGCCGGGGCCAGGAACCGCAGTGGGCGCCGCTTCCGGCGCAGTACGCCGACTACACGCTGTGGCACGACCGGCTGCTCGGGGACCGCGACGACCCCGCGAGCCTGTTCGCCCGACAGTCGGCCTACTGGACGGAGCGGCTGGCCGGCCTGCCCGAGCAGATCCGGCTGCCCGCCGACCGGAGCCGCTCGGCGGCCACCTCGTACCAGGGCGGGCAGCTGGCGGTCGAGTTGGACACGGAGCTGCACGGCGCGCTGTGCCGCCTGGGCCGGGAGCACGGGGCCAGCGTTTACATGGTGCTGCAGGCCGCCCTGGCATCGCTGCTGGACAAGCTCGGCGCGGGCACGGACATCCCGGTCGGCAGCCTGATCGCCGGACGGACCGACGAGGCGCTGGACGACCTGGTCGGGTTCTTCGTCAACACCGTGGTGTTCCGCACGGACACGAGCGGCGACCCGTCCTTCGCCGAACTGCTGGTCCGGGTCCGGGAGGCCGCGCTCGGCGCGTACGCTCACCAGGACCTGCCGTTCGAGCAGGTTGTCGAGGCCGTCAACCCGTCCCGGTCACTCGCCCGGCAACCGCTGTTCCAGGTGCTGCTCGCGCTGCAGAACGTGCCCCGCACCGAGTTCGCGCTGAGCGGTCTGAGCGCCGAGGTCCTGCTGTTCCGGACGCCCACGGCGATGTTCGACCTCGGCTTCCACCTGCTGGAGCGCGGTGGCACCGTCGGGCCGGCCGAGGGCATCGTCGGGCGGGTCGAGTACAGCACCGACCTGTTCGACCACGCCACGGTGGAGGTCTTGGTCGCCCGGTGGCTGCGCCTGCTGGCGGCGGTGGTCGCCGAGCCGGACCGGCCGCTGAGCCGGATCGACGTCCTCACCGCGGAGGAGCGGCACGAGCTGCTGGTCGCGCGCAACGACACCGCCCGCCCGGTGCCTGCCGCCACGCTGCCGGCGCTGTTCGAGGCGCAGGTCCGGGCGACCCCGCAGGCCCCTGCGGTGGTCCTTGACGACACCCTGCTGACCTACCGCGAGCTGAACCGCCGGGCCAACCGCCTGGCGCACGCGCTGATCGCCCGCGGGGTGGGGCCGGAGCAGGTCGTCGCCCTGCGGCTGCCGCGATCCGCCGAGCTGGTGGTCGCCGTCCTCGCGGTGCTCAAGACGGGCGCGGCGTACCTGCCGGTCGACCCGGACTACCCGGCCGCCCGCATCGCGTACATGCTGGAGGACGCGCGCCCGGCCGTGGTGCTCGACGACCTCGCGGCCGTCACACCGGACGGGGAGTGGCCGGAGCACGATCCGGCCGTCGCTGTGGACGCGCGACACCCGGCCTACGTCATCTACACGTCGGGATCCACCGGCCGGCCCAAGGCCGTGGTGATGCCCGCCGCCGGGCTGCTGAACCTGCTGGCGTGGCACCACGAGGCCGTCGGCGGTGAACCCGGCACCCGCGTCGCGCAGTTCACCGCGATCAGCTTCGACGTCTCGGTGCAGGAGCTGCTCTCCGCGCTGCTGTACGGCAAGACCCTGGTGGTGCCGACCGAGGAGCAGCGCCGCAGCGCCGAACTGTTCGCGCACTGGCTCGACCGGCACCAGGTCGCCGAGCTGTTCGCACCCAACCTGGTGGTCGAGGCGCTGGCCGAGGCCGCCGAGGAGGCCGGGCTGGAGCTGCCGAGCCTGCGGCTGGTCGCGCAGGCCGGTGAGGCGATGCGCCTCGGCGGTGCGGTGCGCCGCTTCCAGGCCCGCCGCCCGGGCCGGTTGCTGCACAACCACTACGGTCCCGCCGAGACCCATGTGATCACCGCCTACCCACTGCCGGCCGACCCGGCGGACTGCCCGCTGCCAGTGCCGATCGGCCGCCCGATCGCCAACTGCCGCGCGTACGTGCTGGACTCGGCCCTGCGGCCGGTCGCACCCGGGGTGCTGGGCGAGCTGTACCTGGCCGGGGCGGGCCTCGCCCGCGGCTATCTGAACCGGCCCGGGCTGACCGCCGGGCGCTTCATCGCCGATCCGTACGGGCCGGCGGGCTCGCTGATGTACCGCACCGGCGACCTGGTCCGCTGGCGCGCTTGGGGGTCCCCCCGGCCGGAGGCTGGGGGAGGCGAGCTGGAGTTCGCCGGCCGGGTGGACCACCAGGTGAAGGTGCGCGGCTTCCGGATCGAACCAGGCGAGATCGAGGCCGAGCTGACCACGCATCCGGGCGTCGGACAGGTCGCGGTGCTCGCCCGCGAGGACCGGATCGTCGCGTATGTCGTCCCCCTGGCCGGGGCCGGTGCGACAGCGGAGGCACTGGCGGCGTACCTGCGCGACCGGGTGCCGGACTACCTGGTGCCGTCCGCGTTCGTCCTGCTGGACGCGCTCCCGCTGACTCCCAACGGCAAGCTGGATCGGGCCGCGCTGCCCGCGCCCGAGCCGGCGGGAGCTACCGGAGGACGGGCGCCGCGCACCCCGCAGGAACAGATCCTGTGCGAGCTGTTCGCCGAGGTGCTGGGCTTGCCGCAGGTCGGGGTCGACGATGACTTCTTCGACCTGGGCGGGCACTCGCTGTTGGCCACCCGGCTGGTCTCGCGGGTCCGGGCGACCCTCGGAGTCGAGCTGGAGCTGCGCAGCCTGTTCCGCACGCCGACACCCGCCGGACTGGTGGCCGGGCTGCACGACGCCGCCTCCGCACGGCAGGCCCTGGTACCCCGGCCCCGCCGCGATCCGATGCCCCTGTCCTTCGCCCAGCGCCGACTGTGGTTCCTCCAGCAGTTCGGGGCGCTGAGCGCCACCTACCACATGCCGCTGGCCCTGCGGCTGTCCGGCGACCTCGACCGGGCCGCGCTGAGTGCCGCGCTCGCGGATGTGGTGACCCGGCACGAGACCCTGCGCACGGTCTTCCCGCACATCGCCGGAGTCCCGTACCAGCGGGTGCTGGACGCCACCGAGGCAGCCGTTCCGCTGACCGTGCGCGTGGCCGGCGAGGCGGAGTTGCCCGTCATGCTGCGCGAGGCAGCGGTGCGTGGCTTCGACCTGACCTCGGAAGTACCGCTGCGGGCGGAGCTGTTCGCGGTCGCAGAGAAGACCGACGAGCACGTGCTGCTGCTGGTCATGCACCACATCGCCGGGGACGGCTGGTCCATGGGCCCGCTGGCCCGCGACCTGGCCACCGCCTACACCAGCCGGCAGCGCGGCGAGGCGCCGGCCTGGCCGCCGCTGCCGGTGACGTACGGCGACTACACCCTGTGGCAGCACGAGATCCTGGGCGACGAGCAGGACACCGACAGCGTGTTCGCCCGGCAGGTCACCTACTGGACGGAGGCGCTGGCCGGGCTGCCCGAGCAGCTGCAGCTGCCCGCCGCCCGGCCACGCCCGGCCACCATGTCGTACGGCGGCGACCTGTTGGAACTCCGGATCGATGCCGAACTGCACACCGCGCTGGTGGGGTTGGCGCGGCGCTCGGGTGCGACCCTGTTCATGGTGCTCCAGGCCGCACTCGCCGCGCTGTACACGCGGCTGGGTGCGGGGACGGACATCCCGATCGGGAGTCCGATCGCGGGGCGTACCGACGAGGCGCTGGACGAGCTGGTCGGCTTCTTCATCAACACGCTGGTGCTGCGCACCGACACGAGCGGTGATCCGAGCTTCGCCGAGCTGCTGGGGCGGGTCCGGGAGACGGCGCTGTCGGCGTACGCCCACCAGGACGTGCCGTTCGAGCACCTGGTGGAGGCACTGAACCCGTCCCGCTCGCTGTCCCACCACCCGCTGTTCCAGACCGGGCTGGTCGTGCAGAACGCGCCGGGTGGTGACTTCGAGCTGCCGGGTCTCCTGGTCTCCGGGGTGACCGTGCTCACCGGGACCGCGCGGCTCGACCTGACCTTCGGGTTCGCGGAGGAGCACGGACCCGACGGCGCGCCGGCCGGGCTCAGCGGCGCGGTCGAGTACAGCACCGACCTGTTCGACCGCTCGACGGTCGAGGCCCTGGTCACCCGGTGGACCAGGCTGCTGGCGGCGGTCGCCGCCGCCCCGGACCTGCCGATCGGCGGGATCGACCTGCTGTCCGCGGAGGAGCGGCGCGAGCTGCTGCCCGCCGTCGACGGCGCGGCGGACGCGGCGAGCCTGCCGGAGCTGTTCGCGGCGCGGGTGGCGGCGGCGCCGGATGCGGCGGCGCTCATCTGCGGGGAAACGGAGCTGACGTACCGACAGTTGGACGCACGGGCGAACCGGTTCGCGCACGCGCTGATCGCTCGCGGTGTCGGCCCGGAGCGGGTCGTGGCGGTGGCGCTGCCGCGGTCGGCGGAATCGGTGGTGGCGGTCCTGGGCACCCTGAAGGCCGGGGCCGCGTACTTGCCGCTGGACCCGGCGTACCCTGCCGCCAGGATCGCGTTCATGCTCGACGATGCCCGTCCGGCGGTGGTGGTCGACGACCCCGCGATGGTGGTCGAGGGGGACCGGCCGGAGGACGATCCGGCTGTCGTGGTGGACGTCCGGCAGCCGGCCTACGTGATCTACACCTCGGGCTCGACGGGCCGGCCCAAGGGTGTCGTGGTGACCCACAGTGGCGTGTCCGGCCTGGTGGCGGCACAGGTCGAGCGGCTCGGCGTGGCGCCGGGCAGCCGGGTGCTCCAGTTCGCCTCGCCCAGCTTCGACGCGTCCTTCTGGGACCTGTGCAGCGCCGTGCTCACCGGCGCGACTCTCGTCCTGGCCCCGGCCGAGGCTCCGCTGGAGGCCCTTACGGACCGCGGGCTCGGCATCACCCATGTGACCCTGCCGCCCTCGGCCCTGGCTGCCCTGCCGGAGGGCTCGGTGACCGCGTCGACGCTGGCTGTGGCGGGTGAGGCCTGTGCACCGGAGCTGGTGGCGCGGTGGGCGCCCGGACGCCGGATGATCAACGCGTACGGCCCGACGGAGACCACGGTGTGCGCGACGATGAGCGACCCGCTGTCGCCCGGTCCGGGGGTTCCGCCGATCGGCCGGCCGGTCGCGGGCTTCCGGGTGTACGTGCTCGACGAGCGGCTGCGCGTCGTGCCGCCGGGTGTGATGGGGGAGCTGTACGTCGCCGGCCCCGGTCTGGCGCGCGGCTACCTGAACCGGCCCGGTCTGACGGGCGGCCGGTTCGTCGCCTGCCCGTTCGGCAAGGACGGCGACCGCATGTACCGCACCGGCGACCTGGTGCGCCGGCGGGCGGACGGTGAGCTGGAGTACGTCGGCCGGGCCGACGACCAGGTGAAGGTGCGCGGCTTCCGTGTCGAACTCGGCGAGGTCGAGGCGGCGTTGGCCGAGCACCCGGGCGTCGCCCGGGCCGCCGTCCTCGCCCGGGACGACCGGCTCATCGGCTACGTGGCGACCCGTCCCGACGCGGCCGTCCGCCCCGCGGAGCTGGCGGCGCACCTGCGTGACCGGCTGCCTGACTACCTGGTGCCGGCCGTGTTCACGGTGCTGGACGCGCTGCCGCTGACCCCCAACGGCAAGCTGGACCGCGCGGCGCTGCCCGCCCCCGACCTCGGCTCGGCCGAGGCCGGTCGGGCCCCGCGCACCCCCCAGGAGCAGATCCTCTGCGAGCTGTTCGCCGAGGTGCTCGGCGTGTCCGGGGTCGGGGTCGACGACGACTTCTTCGGCCTGGGCGGGCACTCCCTGGTCGCCACCCGGCTGGCCGCGCGGGTGCGCTCGGTGCTCGGCGTCGAGCTGGGGCTGCGCACGCTGTTCCAGGCGCCCACCGTGGCGGGCCTGGCCGAGGCGCTGGCCGGGGCGGGCCACGCCCGCCCGGCGCTGACCGTGCACGAGCGGCCGGACACGGTGCCGCTGTCCTTCGCCCAGCGCCGGCTCTGGTTCCTGCACCGAATGGACGGCAGCGCCGCGACCTACCACATCCCGCTGGCGCTCCAACTGACCGGCACGCTCGACCGAGCGGCGCTGGACGAGGCGCTGGCCGACGTGGTGGCCCGGCACGAGAGCCTGCGGACGGTGTTCCCGGAGGTCGACGGCGTGCCGTGCCAGCGCGTGCTGGACCCGGCCGCGGCCCGGCCGCGGGCGCGGCTGACCGAGGTGTCGGAGGCCGAACTGTTCGACCAGCTCGCCGAGTTCGCCCGGCAGCCCTTCGACCTGACCTCGGAGGTTCCGCTGCGGGCGGAGCTGTTCGCGCTCGCCGAGAAGACCGACGAGCACGTGCTGCTGCTGGTGATGCACCACATCGCCGGGGACGGCTGGTCCACCGGCCCGCTGGCCCGTGACCTGGCCGCGGCGTACGCGGCCCGCTGCGAGGGGCGTGCGCCGGTCCGGACGGGCCTGCCGGTGCAGTACGCCGACTACACGCTGTGGCAGCGCGAGTTGCTCGGCGACGCCGCCGACCCGCAGAGCCGGTTCGCCGAGCAACTCGACTACTGGAAGCGGCAGCTGTCCGACCTGCCGGAGCTGCTCCGGCTGCCCGTCGACCGGCCGCGTCCGGCCGTCGCCGGCTGGCACGGGGACCACGTCGGCCTGGAACTCGACTCCGAACTTCATGCCGCCCTCACGGAGTTGGCACGGCGCACCGGGACGAGTCTGTTCATGGTGCTGCAGGCGGCGCTGGCGGCGCTGTACACCCGGCTGGGTGCGGGCACGGACGTTCCGATCGGGAGTCCGATCGCGGGGCGTACCGACGAGGCGCTGGACGAGCTGGTCGGGTTCTTCGTCAACACGCTGGTGCTGCGCACCGACACGAGCGGTGATCCGAGCTTCGCCGAGCTGCTGGGGCGGGTCCGGGAGACGGCGCTGTCGGCGTACGCCCACCAGGACGTGCCGTTCGAGCACCTGGTGGAGGTGCTGAACCCCGCCCGGTCGCTGTCCCACCACCCGCTGTTCCAGACGATCCTGGCCGTGCAGAACGCGCCGATGGGCCGGTTCTCGCTGCCCGGGATGGAGGTCGCCACCTACGCGGTGGCCACCGGAACCGCCAAGTTCGACCTCGGGGTGAGCCTGGTCGAGCAGTTCGGTCCGGACGGGAGCCCGGCTGGGATCGTCGGCGCGGTCGAGTACGCCACCGACCTGTTCGACCGCTCGACGGTCGTAGCCCTGGCCCGGCGCTGGACCCTCCTGTTGGAGGCCGTCACCGCCGACCCGGAGCAGCCGATCGGGGGGATCGAGCTCCTCGACGCCGACGAGCGGCACCGGCTGCTGGAACGGGGCAACGCGACCGCCCGCGAGGTGGGCGCCGTCCCGGTGCCGCAGGCCTTCGCCGCCCAGGTCACGGCGACGCCGGATGCGGTCGCGCTGGTCCGTGGCGACGTCGAGTTGACGTACCGGGAGCTGAACGAGCGGGCGAACCGGTTCGCCTACTCGCTGATCGCCCGGGGGGTCGGTCCGGAGCAGCTGGTCGCGGTGGCGCTGCCACGGTCGGTGGAAGCCGTGGTGGCCGTACTCGGCGTGCTGAAGGCCGGGTCGGCGTACCTGCCGGTGGATCCGGCGTACCCGCAGGCGCGGATCGCGTTCATGCTGGACGATGCCCGTCCGGCGGTGGTGGTCGACGATCCGGCGATGGTGGCCGACGTCTCGGAGTGGCCCGACACCGATCCGGAGGTCGCCCTCGACGTCCGGCATCCGGCCTACGTGATCTACACCTCGGGCTCGACCGGTCGCCCCAAGGGCGTCGTGGTCGCCCATGGCGGTGTCGCGAGCCTGGTCGCCGGCCAGATCGAGCAGTTCGCGATCGAACCTGGCAGCCGGGTGCTCCAGTTCGCCTCGCCCAGCTTCGACGCCTCGGTGTCGGAGATCTACACCGCCCTGCTGTGCGGCGCGGCGTTGGTGCTGCCGCCCGCGGCGGACCCGGTCGCCGCGCTGACCGACCCGGGGCTCGTCGTCACCCACGTGACCGTGCCGCCGTCCGTCCTGGCCGCCCTCCCCGAGGGTTCGATGACCGTGTCCACACTGGTCGTGGCCGGTGAGGCCTGTGCGCCGGAGCTGGTGGAACGCTGGGCATCGGATCGGCGGATGATCAACGCGTACGGTCCGACGGAGACGACGGTGTGCGCGACGATGAGCGATCCGTTGTCCCCGGCCGCGGGTGTGCCGCCGATCGGCCGTCCGATCGCCAACGCCCGGGTGTACGTGCTGGACGAGCGACTGCGGCCGGTGCCGCCGGGTGTGCCGGGGGAGCTGTACGTGGCCGGCGCCGGGCTGGCGCGCGGCTACCTGAACCGGCCCGCTCTGACGGCTGGACGCTTCGTCGCCTGCCCGTTCGGCGCGGACGGCGAGCGCATGTACCGTACCGGCGACTTGGCGCGCTTCCGCGCGGACGGCCAGCTGGAGTACGTCGGCCGGGCCGACGACCAGGTGAAGGTGCGCGGCTTCCGCGTCGAGCCCGGCGAGGTCGAGTCGGCCCTGGCCGAGCACCCCGCCGTCGCCCGGGCCGCCGTCCTCGCCCAGGACGACCGGCTGATCGGCTACCTCGTCCCGCACCAGGAGGCGTTCCGGGACAGCGGAGTCGAAGCGGACCACGTGGACGAGTGGCGGGGCATCTACGACGCCCTGCCCATCACTCCCGACGAAGCCGCCTTCGGCCAGAACTTCGTCGGCTGGAACAGCAGCTACGACGCCGACCCGATCCCGGTCGACCAGATGCGGGAGTGGCGGGACGCGACTGTCGCCCGCATCCTGGCCCTGCGTCCCCGCCGGGTGCTGGAGGTCGGCGTCGGCACCGGTCTGCTGCTCTCGCAGGTCGCGCCGAACTGCGAGACCTACTGGGCGACCGACTTCTCCGCCACCGCGATCGACGCACTGGCCGCCCAGGTGGCCCGGGAGGAGGACCTGGCCGAGCGGGTGGTGCTGCAGACCCGCCCGGCGCACGACACCGACGGGTTGCCGGCCGGGGAGTTCGACACCATCGTGATCAACTCGGTGGTGCAGTACTTCCCGTCGGCCGACTACCTCGCGGACGTGATCGGGAAGCTGATGCGGCTGCTCGCCCCGGGCGGCGCGCTCTTCATCGGCGACGTGCGCAACCTACGGCTGCTGCGCCCGCTGGCCACCGCCGTCCAGGTGCACCGGACCGGGGACGGCGCCGACCTCGCCGCGGTGCGCCGCGCCGTGGAGCAGGCCCTCCGGGTCGAGAAGGAGCTCCTGGTCGACCCGGACCTCTTCACGGCCCTGAGGGAACACGGCACGGACATCGGCACGGTGGCGGTGGAGGTCAAGCGCGGCCGGCACCACAACGAACTGAGCCGCTACCGCTACGACGTGACGCTGCACAAGCGGCCGGCCGTACCGGTCCGGCCACTGGACCTGGCGTGGGGCCGGGACGTCGCCGGCCTGGCGGAGCTGCGTGAACTGCTCGGGCGACGGGGTACCGGCCCGGTGCGCCTCACCGGGATCCCGAACCGCCGCGTCGCACGCGAGGCCGAGCTGGCCCGGGCGGTGCGGAACGGGGACGGCACGCTCGCCGGGCTGCTGGAGCGGTTGCACGGCCCGGCCGACGGTGACCTGCCAGACCCGGAGGACTTCCACGCCCTCGGCGGGGAGCTCGGCCGTCGGGTGGACCTCACCTGGTCGGCCGACGCGCCCGAAGCCCTAGACGCGCTCTTCACCGATGGACCTGCGGACGCACCCGTCGAGGCCTACCGGCCGGTGCGGCGGGCCGGCACCGCGCTGTCGTCGCTGACCAACCGCCCGGCCGGCAGCCGGGGCACCGGCGCCCTCCTCAGCGAACTCCGCGGCTGGCTGCGGGACCGGCTGCCCGACTACCTGGTCCCGTCGGCGTTCGTGGCGCTGGACGCGCTGCCGCTGACGGCCAGCGGAAAGCTCGACCGCCGTGCCCTGCCCGCACCCGACCTCGGCCCGGCCGTGGCCGGGCGGGCGCCGCGCACCCCGCAGGAGCAGCTCCTCGCCGAGCTGTTCGCCGAGGTGCTCGGGCTAGCCCAGGTCGGGGTCGAGGACAGCTTCTTCGACCTCGGCGGGCATTCCCTGCTGGCGACCCGCCTGGCCTCCCGGGTCCGGGCGACCCTCGGCGCGGAACTGGAGGTCCGGACACTGTTCGAGACCCCGACCGTGGCCGCCCTGGCGGCCCGCCTGGACGGCTCCGGAACGGTGCGGCCCGCGCTGACCGCCCAGCCCCGCCCGGACCTGGTGCCATTGTCCTTCGCCCAGCGCCGGCTGTGGTTCCTGCACCGGATGGACGGGCCGAGCGCCACCTACAACATGCCGCTCGCGCTGTGCCTGACCGGCGAACTCGACCGGCCGGCCCTGCACGCCGCGCTGGCGGACGTGGTCGGCCGGCACGAGAGCCTGCGGACGGTCTTCCGGGAGACGGACGGCGTGCCCTACCAGGTCGTGCTGGACGCGGCGGAGGCACACCCGGAGCTGCCGGTGATCGAGCTCGACGAGGGCTGCCTGGCCGAGCGGCTGGCGCGGACGGCCCGGCGCGGCTTCGACCTGGCGGCGGAGCCGCCGGTCCGGGTGGAGCTGTACGCGCTCGCCCCCGACCGGCACGCGCTGCTGGTCGTGGTGCACCACATCGCCGCCGACGGCTGGTCGATGGGCCCGCTCTCCGGCGACCTGGCGGCGGCCTACGCGGCACGCTGCCGGGGCGAGGAGCCGCCGTGGTCGCCGCTGCCGGTGCAGTACGCCGACTACACCCGGTGGCAGCGAGGCCTGCTCGGCGACGCCGCCGACCAGGACAGCCTGTTCGCCCGGCAACTGGCCTACTGGAAAGACGAGTTGCAGGGCATGCCGGAACAGCTCCAGCTGCCCGCCGACCGGCCCCGGCCGCCGGTGGCCTCCCAGCTGGGCGACCGGGTCGTGGTCCGGCTGGACGCCGAACTGCACCAGGCGCTGCGGGACCTGGCCACCGAACGCGGCGCCAGCATGTTCATGGTGCTCCAGGCCGGCCTCGCCGCGCTGCTCACCCGGCTCGGCGCCGGTACCGACATCCCGATCGGCAGCCCGATCGCCGGCCGCACCGACCAGGCGCTGGACGAGCTCGTCGGCTTCTTCGTCAACACCCTGGTGCTGCGCACCGACACCGGCGGCGACCCCGGCTTCGCCGAACTGCTCGGACGGGTGCGGCAGAGGGCGCTCACCGCGTACGACCACCAGGACGTGCCGTTCGAGTACCTGGTCGAGGTGGTCAACCCGGCGCGGTCGCTGGCCCGCCACCCACTGTTCCAGGTCATGCTGGCCCTGCAGAACGCGCCGCTGGGCGAGTTCGCGCTGCCGGGGCTGGAGACCGGCCACCTGGAGGCGCCGACCGGGACCTCCCGGGTCGACCTGACCTTCAGCCTGGCCGAGCAGTTCCGCCCGGACGGCCACCCCGACGGCCTGGTCGGCGCGGTGGAGTACGCCACCGACCTGTTCGACGCGGCCACCGTGGAGCTGCTGTTCGACCGCTGGGCCCGGTTGCTGCGGACGGCGGTCGCCGACCCGGATCGGCCGATCAGCCGGATCGACCTCATGTCCGAGGCGGAACGCCACCGACTGCTGTACGGGTTCAACGACACGGCGGCCGAGCTGCCCCGGGCCGCGGTGCCGGAGCTGTTCGCCCGCCAGGTGCGGGCCACTCCGGACGCGGTGGCCGTCGTGGCGGGCGGCACCGAGCTGACCTACCGGGAGCTCGATCAGCGCTCCAACCGGCTCGCGCGGGCACTGCTCCGCCAGGGCGTCCGCCCGGAGACGCCGGTCGCGGTACTGCTGGAGCGCTCGGCGGAACTGATTACGGCGATCCTGGCGATCATCAAGGCGGGCGGCGCCTACGTGCCGCTGGACTCGCGCTTCCCCGCCTCCAGGATCGACCTGATCCTGCGGGAGAGCGGGGCCGCCCTGGTGCTCACCCGGGAGGTGCTGGACGCCCTGGAGCGGGCCGAGCCCGATCCGTCCGCCATCGAAGTCCGCTGCGAACCCGGACAGTTGGCGTACATCATGTACACCTCCGGCTCCACCGGGCGGCCGAAGGGCGTGGCCGTCACCCACCGCGACGTGGTGGGCCACGCGCTGACCCCCGAATGGTGCGGCGGCGGACACGAGCGGGTGCTGATGCACTCCCCGACGGCCTTCGACCTCTCGACCTACGAACTGTGGGTGCCGCTGCTCAACGGCGGCCGGATCGTGGTCGCACCGCCCGAGCAGCTCGACCTCGACCTGCTCCAGCACACGATCAGCACGCACGGGGTGACCGGGCTGTGGCTCACCGCCGGGCTCTTCCGGCTGGTCGCCGAGGAACGCCCCGGCCTGCTCGCCGGGGTGCGGGAGGTGTGGACCGGCGGAGACGTGGTCTCCCCGGCCGCCGCCGCCCGGGTGCTCGCGGCCTGCCCCGGCATCGAGGTGGTCAACGGCTACGGGCCCACCGAAGCCACCACCCTGGCCACCTGTCACCCGGTGCGCACCCTCCCCGAACACGCCGCTTCCGTGCCGATCGGCGGGCCGATGGCGAACATGCGCGCCTACGTGCTCGACGACCACCTGCGGCCGCTGCCGGTGGGCATGGTCGGTGAGCTGTACCTCGCCGGGGTGGGCGTGGCCCGCGGCTACCACGGCCGGCCCGGCCTGACGGCGGAGCGCTTCACCGCCGACCCGTACGGGCAGCCCGGGAGCCGGATGTACCGCACCGGCGACCTGGCCTGGTGGCGGCCTGAAGGCACGCTGGAGTTCGCCGGACGCGCCGACCACCAGGTCAAGCTGCGCGGCCTGCGGATCGAGCCGGGAGAGATCGAGGCCGTACTCGCGGGCTGCCCGGGCGTCGCCCAGGCGGCCGTGGTCGCCCGCGAGGACCGGCCGGGCGACAAACGGCTGGTCGCCTACCTGGTGCCCGCTCCCGAGGGCGCGCCCGAGGCGGTCGAGCTGTCCGGCCGGCTGCGCCGCGAACTTCCCGACTACATGGTGCCGGCGGCGTTCGTCACCGTGGACGCGCTGCCACTGACCGCCAACGGCAAGCTCGACCGCGCCGCCCTGCCCGCCCCCGAGTACGGGGTGTCGGACGCCGGTCGCGGCCCCCGGACGCCGCAGGAGCAGCTGCTGTGCGGCCTGTTCGCCGAGGTCCTCGGCCGGGAGCAGGTGTGCATCGACGACAACTTCTTCGACCTGGGCGGGCACTCGCTGCTGGCCGCCCGGCTGGCCTCCCGGGTCCGCGAGACCCTCGGCCTGGAGCTGGGCCTGCGCATGCTGTTCGAGGCGCCGACCGTGGCCGGGCTCACCGAGCGACTGGTCATGGACGACCCCGATGACGCGTTGGACGTGGTGCTGCCGCTGCGTTCGACCGGGACCGCCACCCCGCTGTTCTGCGTCCACCCCGGCGGCGGCATCAGCTGGTCGTACAGCGGGCTGCTGAACCACGTCGGCCCCCAGCACCCCGTCTACGCGATCCAGGCGCGCGGCCTCGGCCGGCCCGAACCGCTGCCGACGTCCTACGAGGAGATGGCGGCCGACTACGCCGACCACATCCAGAAGATCCAGCCGGAGGGCCCGTACCTGCTGCTCGGCTGGTCCGCCGGCGGGCTGATCGCCCACGCGCTCGCCTGCGAGCTGCAGTCGCGCGGCGAGCGGACCGCACTGCTGGCGATCCTCGACGCCTACCCGGTGAAGGACGTGACGTTCGAGGAGGTGCCGGTGCCCACCGAGCGGGACGTGCTCGTCGGAGTGCTCGACGTCGACCCGGACGAGCTGGGCGACCGGGACATCACCTACGCCGAGGTCGCCGAGGTGCTGAACCGGCGGGGCAGCGCGCTGTCCGGCCTGAACGAGCGACAGGTCGAAGTGATCGTCCAGATCATGATCAACAACGCGCAGCTGGCGGTCGACTTCGTCCCCGCGCGGTTCGACGGAGACCTGCTGCTCTTCAACTCCACGATCGACCGGACCGAGGACAACGCCGGGCCCGAGATCTGGCAGCCCTACATCACCGGCCGGATCGAATCGCACGAAATCACCACCCGGCACAACCGGATGACCCAACCCGGCTCGCTGGCCCAGATCGGACCGGTCCTGGCCGCCAAGCTCGCCGAGGCCACCGCCGACACCACCGTTTCCCACCAGGAGGACTGACCCATGACCAACCCCTTCGACGACCAGGACGGCACCTTCCTCGTGCTCGTCAACGACGAGAACCAGCACTCGCTGTGGCCGCAGTTCGCGGACGTCCCCGCCGGCTGGACCGTCACCCACGGACCCGACACCCAGGCCGCCTGCCTGGAGTACGTCGAGCAGGCCTGGACCGACATGCGGCCCAAGAGCCTGGCCGACGCCATGGACGCCCAGCGGTAGCCGACGTGACCACCACCGACACCAGGGACGGGGCCCGCGCCACCGCGGGCCCCGCCCGGCCCCGCGACCTCGCCGCGGACCTGCTCACCCTCGAGGCCCGGCGGGATCCGTACCCGCTCTACGCCCGTATGCGGCGCGAGAGCCCGGTCCACCGCAGTGCCGAGGGCATCTGGTACCTCACCCGTTACGCTGATGTCGAGGCGGCGCTGACCGACCTGCGGCTGTCCAACGACCGGGACCGGATGACCCGCGCCTACGTCGCGCTCGGCGGCGACCTGAAGGCCTTCAGCCGGCTCACCGACCGGCTCGGGCGGGTGATGTCCAACACCGACCCGCCGGACCACGCCAGGCTGCGCAAGCTGACCAACCGCGCCTTCACCGCCCGACGCGTCGAAGCCCTGCGCGACGGCATCCAGCGGATCGTCGACCGGCTGATCGACGAAGCCGTCGCGGCCGGACCGGCCATGGACCTGATCGAGGACGTCGCCGCCCCGCTGCCGATGTCCGTCGTCTGCGAGCTCTTCGGCATCCCGGACGACGACCTCCCGCGGGTCAAGGCCTGGTTCAGCCGCTTCGGCCGGCTGAGCGAGGACCTCGACAAGTCCGAGGAGGCGATCGGGCAGTACGAGGAGTACCTCGCCCGCCTCGTCCGGAGCCGCCGGGCCGACCCGGGCGACGACCTGATCAGCGCCCTGGTTGCCACCCAGGCGCAGGACGACCGGCTCACCGACTCCGAGCTGCTGTCCACCTGCTTCGTCCTGATCACCGCTGGCGACGAGACCACCACACACCTGATCGGCAACGGGATGCTCGCCCTGCTGCGCCACCCCGACCAGCTGGCCCGGCTGTGTGCGGACCCGAGGCTGATCCGCGACGCCGTCGAGGAAGTGGCCCGCTACGACACGGTGACCCAGGCGATCGTCCGGGTCGTCGCGGAGGACCTGGAGATCGGCGGGCGCACCCTGCGCGAGGGCGAGCTGGTCTACCTGTTCCTCGGCGCGACCAACCGCGACCCCGAGCGCTTCGAGGATCCCGACCGGCTCGACCTGACCCGCCCCGGCAACCGGCACCTGAGCTTCGGCAACGGCCCGCACTTCTGCCTCGGCGGCCCGTTGGCCAGGCTCCAGGCAGAGGTGGCGATCGGCACGCTGGTGCGTCGGCTGCCCGAGCTGCGGCTGGCAGAGGGGACGCCGCTGGAGTGGCGGCCCAACCCGCTGCAACGGCGGCTGTGCGCCCTCCCGGTCAGCTACTGACCCGATGAACGACGACGAAGGAGAACCGACCGTGGCCCGAGAGTTCGAGGTCCGAAAGGAACAGGACCTGCCCGCGACACCCGAACAGGTCTGGGCCGCGGTCGCCACCGGCGCCGGCAACCTGGGCTGGCTGTACCCGATGGAGATCGAGCCGCGCGTCGGCGGAAAGGTCACCCGGGCCGAGAGCACCGTCGTGGCGTGGGAGCCGCCGACCCACTTCGCCGCCCGGGCGACCCTCGGCGACGAGTTCTCCAACACGCTCAGCTACCGGATCGAGCCGGTGGACCGCGGAACGAGCCATCTGCGGATGGGAATCCATTGGGTGCACGAGGGCGTCTGGGACGAGATCTGGGACAAGAAGGCGGACGCGGCCGAGAAGCACGTCCACCTCTACCAGCACAGCCTCGCCGAGTACCTGCGGCACTTCGCCGGCCGCCCCGCCGTCTACGTCAAGGCCGGGCGCCCCGAACCCACCTCCGACCCCGCCGACTTCGCTGCCCTGCGGCGACGCCTCGGCCTCGCCGACGACGCGGACGTCGGCGACCGGCTCCTGCTCCAGGTCCCCGGCCCGGACGGCGGCCCGGAGGAGGTGGTCGTGGACTGGCTCAGCCCCGACTTCGTCGGCCTGCGCGGACCGGACGCGCTCTACCGCTTCTTCAACGGCAGCACCTGGAACACGCCGATCTGGCTGGCCCACCACGTGTTCGCCGAGGACGCCGACGAGCAGAAAGCCACCCAGGCGTGGAACACCTGGCTCAACGACACCCAAGCCTAGGACCCCGATGCAAACCTCCACGGAAACACTGCTCTACGCCGCCGAACTCGTCGAGGAGAACGGCACCTACACCCTTGTCGTTCAGGACGTGAGGCGGGACACCGTCCAGACCACCCCGGTCCCCAAGGCCATGGTGGACAAGCTCCCGACCTTCCTCGCGGCACTGAGCGCCAAGCTCACACCGTCGCGCCGCCTCTGGTAGATCCCTTCGGCCCCCACGAGGCCGGTGCCGTCCGGAAGCCATCGAGCCCGGGACGGTGCCGGCCTCGCCGTCCCGGGGGTCGGCCCGCCGAAAGAGGGAGACGCCGAGGCGGTGTGGCTCTCCTCAATAGGGTGCCAGAGTGTTCCGCCGGTCTGGTCGGGAGGGAAGTAGACCTGGGATGGCTGGTCAAGGATCAGGACGCGGGGTACCGGACGATGTTGCGTGGAGAACCACTCGTGGAGGCTGAGGAAGGTAGCGACGTGGTAGCCGAGGTGATTCTCGGCGCTGCCCATGTTGGCGAGGGGAACAGGCCCGTTGATGGTGTCGGGGACCACAGTGAGGCGGTTGATGTCGAGGCGAATTGGGGCCTCGGAGTGTTCGAGTCTTCGCCGGCTCAAGGACGAGGGCCTGGTCGAGGAGGTCGTGCGGCCGCAGGCTGACAAGCTGCGGGCCTGGTTCCTCACCGAGCACGGCCCCCGGATCGCCGCGACCTTCCCCGAGCGGGAGGGCGTGGCCGTCCGAATCCGATGGAGCCGGGATGCAGTGGCAGCTGCGTCTTGGCGCTGGCGGTGCCAGCGGGGGTGATCGCATACCCCCGGCCGAGCCGCGCGCCGCTTGGCCGGGGGTGTCGGCAGTTGTCCGTAGGGTACCCGGCGTGAACATTGATGATCTTTCCTGGCAGGCCAACACCCTTCGCGGTGTCTCCACCCGCGTCGTACTCACCCTCATTGACCACGGGCACCTGGAGGTGGTGATCCAGGCCGCCCTCGAGCGCGAGGACTGGCACTGCGCCAGAACCGCCGTCACTTCGCTCTGCTCCGACGGCCAGTTCGAGCGCGCGCTGGACATGCTGGCCCCGTTCACCGCCACCGGCTGGCACACCGCCCAGTGGCTCGCAGCCGACGTCATGACCCAGCAGGGCCGGGGCGAGGAAGCGCTCGCGATGACACGCCCGGACCCGGACCAGCTGCAGGACGGCCACTACTGCTCCCGCTACGCCGAGCTGGCCGTCGCCGCCGACCGGGCCGATCTCGCCATCGAGGTCCTCACCCCGCACCTGGACGAGGCCTGGCTGCTGCGGCACCTGGTCGAAGTCACTGACGGCCAGGACCGTGACGAGCAGATGCTCCAGCTGCTCACCACGGCGCTGACGAACGCGGCCGACGGCTACGGCGTGCGGGCCTCGCGCGAGGAGGTGCTCCTTCATACCGCCCGGGTACTGGGGCGCTCCGGCCGGCCGAGCGAAGCCCTGGCGCTGCTGCGCGCCGAGGCGCTTTCGGGCGGCCATCACACCCTCGCCTTCTCGGAGAACTTCGCCGAGCTGCTCGCACGCCAGGGCCTGACCGACGAACTCGCAACCCTGGCGGCAGACGACGACCGCCTCGTCGGCGCGTACACCGCGGCGCTCACCGAGGCCGGACGGGACACGGAAGCCGAAGCCCTGCTGCGCGAACGCATCGTCGTCCACAACCACGACCGCGACCGCACGCGGCTGATGACGCTGCTGGGCCGCCAGGACCGGATCGACGAAGCCGTCGAGGTCGGCCTGCCCATGTGCGCGGACCACGAGAACGGCGCCACCGTCCACTGGATCCTCGAGCTGCTGGTGGACGACGGCCGCCCCGGCCGGGCACTCGAGGTACTGGACAACCTCACCGGCTGGTGGGTCGACGGGCACCCCGACGACGTCCAGCACATGCGCCTGCGGCTGCTCGGCGAGGCCGGCCGCCACGCCGACGGCATCGCGCACGCCAACGCCCTGCCCCAGGACAAGCCCGGCCAGTGGGACCCCAACATCGCGGACCTCCTCGAAGGCGACGGCCGCACCGAGGAAGCCATCGCCCTGCTGCGCTCGTCACAGCACCGGAACGCGGCCGAGCACCTGGCCGACCTCCTCGCCCGCTACTGAGCTTGATTGCGTGATGTCGGCTGTTGCTGAGCTCAGCCGTCCATGATCAGTCCGGTCTCGGTGAGGCAGGCGTCGATCAGATGGGCTCGGTACTGG